>ONEJ01000039.1 GCA_900316805.1 uncultured Lachnospiraceae bacterium | reverse complement strand
CCAGGCCGGAAGTGTTCAGCTGGCGAATGTACACGAACTTAGAGCCGAAATGCGATACCTGACAAATCTACGCAATTTGTGCGAAATATTCCGCTATCCATCTCCGGAGAATCCAGTTGGCAGGCGGGGGCCGCTGGGAAATCCATGTGGGAATTTTGAATTAACTTCCTAATGCATCAAAACTCCTTCTTCTCCATAATCGAAACACTGATTTTCATGGAAATCAGGCAAACGACAAGTGCCAGAAGATACACCGCAGCAATGAACACTCCCATGCTCAGATCCGAAAATTCATCAAACACGGCAGCCATATCTACATGAAACACTCCGGCAATTTTTTCTGCCAGATATCCCACAAGGATCACCACACCAACTGCGATCAGCATGGCAATCCTGCCCTTCTCGCCACCAAATTTCAGCTGGAAGGGAATCATCATAGAAATCATAAATAACAGCGTGGCAAAAATCATCACCCCGGTAAGCCCTGTCTCTTTTGCAGAAAAAGAACCGTTGACACACCCGAAAACCAGTGTGATGGCAAGTGCAAGAAGGCACAGTGCCCCACCAAGTGCGATGCCGAAGATATACTTTTCCCCCACATAACCTTTTCTTGTGATGGGAAGGGAAAACAGGAATGCGTTCCCATTATCAAATTCATCGTAGCTGATGGTACTTAAGGTGAAGATACCTCCCACAAATGTCATATATCCAATCACAAATCCCGGTTCAGACTGACCGGCCAGCAACGCAACTGCTATCACAATAATCACAATAAAAAACAATTTCTGTCCCTTTAACAAGTTCAGATCTTTGATCAATAGTCCTTTCATACTTCTTTCCCCCTGATGAACATGGTAATCAATTCGTCAATATTTCCCTTTTCCACTGCCACCTGCGGGTAATTATCCAGATAAAACTGTTTCTGGCTGGTGAGGCAGCTGTATCCATAGCTTTCCTTCCGGACACGGAGAAGATACTGTTTATCCAGACTCTCGTACTGCTTCTCATCCACTTTCAGCAGAGCGTAATCGCTGAGCAGCACATCGGTGTCCTCGTGCAGGATGATTTTTCCCTCGTGGATCATATAGAGATCATCGCATAAGGTTTCCAGATCACTGGAAATATGGGAGCTGATCAAAATGGAACGGCTTTCCTCCTGCTCCATATATTCCCGCAGCATATCCAGAAGCTCATCCCTTGCCACCACATCCAGACCTGCCGTGGGCTCATCCAGAATCAGCAGCTTTGCCTCGTGGGAAATAGCTGTAAGAACCTTCAGTTTCGCCTTCATGCCGGTGGAAAATTCCTTGATTTTTTTGTCCAGCGGAAGGTGAAATTTCTCCGCCTGCGCCAGGAAAAATGCCTTGTCAAATTTATCGTAGAGACTGTCCAGCACCGGAATCAGATCCCCGGCTGTCAGATAAGCACTGAATCCGGAATCGGAAAGCACCACTCCCAACTGCTGTCTGTCCTCAGTAGAAAAATGTTTCACATCCTTTCCCAGAATTTCCACGGTTCCCCCGTCAATCCTGATAAGTCCCAGTATGGACTTAAAGGTGGTACTCTTCCCTGCACCGTTCTGTCCGATGAGTCCCGTCACACATCCCGGTTTCACTTCCAGGGAACAGTCCAGGGTAAAATTCTTGTAATCTTTTCGCACATGCTCCAGTTTTATCATCCCAAATCCTCCATAATCAATTCAAATAACGTCCGAATCTCTTCATCACTGATTCCGCATCTTCTGCCCTTCTGAATGGCAGCCTCCAGGTCATGTTCCACCTCTTTCTTCTGTTCCTCCAGAAGCAGTTCTGTGTTCGTCGCAGCCACATAGGTTCCTTTGCCATGCACCGTCACGGTAAAACCCTCGCTCTCCAGAAAATCATAGGCTTTTTTCACCGTCAGGGCACTGATCTTAAGTTCCCTGGAAAGGACACGAACCGATGGCAGATTGTCATTCTCCTTCAGTTCTCCTTTACGGATCTGTGACTTGATCTGGTCAGCGATCTGCTCGTAAATGGGAACCATGATGGAATTATTGATAATGATCTTCAACCTTTTTCCTCCTCTTCTCGTTAAACAGTATATAACAGTATAAAACTGTTGTCAAGATAAAAACCGCTATACCAACGCAATTGCCATTGGTATAGCGGTTTTTCCCAACAAACCACAATTAATTGTACTAATTCTTGAAAGAATGGATCGGTGCCGGAATCCGTCCCTGTCTGTTCACAAAGGCGTCACAGGAGAACTGGTTTACCGGCATAATCGGTGCGTAGCCCAAAAGGCCTCCAAATTCCACAGTCTCTCCCACATCCTTGCCGATCACAGGAATCAGACGCACTGCCGTGGTCTTCTGGTTGATCATGCCAATTGCCATCTCATCGGCGATGATTCCGGCGATGGTGGTGTCCCTGGTATCTCCCGGAATAGCGATCATGTCAAGGCCTACGGAGCAGACACAGGTCATTGCTTCAAGCTTCTCCAGGGTCAGAGCACCAGCCTCTACGGCATTGATCATTCCCTGATCCTCACTGACCGGAATGAAAGCTCCACTTAAGCCACCCACATAGGAGGACGCCATAATACCGCCCTTCTTTACCTGATCATTGAGCAGTGCCAAAGCTGCTGTGGTTCCCGGTGCACCGGCATGCTCTAAACCAATCTCACAGAGAATGTCTGCCACACTGTCTCCGATGGCCGGTGTGGGTGCTAAGGAAAGATCGATAATTCCAAATGGAATGCCTAATTTTCTGGAGGCCTCTTTCGCTACCAGCTGTCCCACACGGGTCACCTTAAAGGCAGTCTTCTTGATGGTCTCACAAAGAACCTCAAAGCTCTCGCCACGAACCTTTTCCAATGCTGTCTTTACCACGCCCGGGCCGCTGACGCCTACGTTAATAATGGCATCTGCCTCTGTCACACCGTGGAATGCTCCCGCCATAAAGGGATTGTCATCCGGTGCGTTGCAGAATACCACCAGCTTTGCACAGCCAAGAGAATCCTGCTCCTTCGTAGCCTCTGCGGTCTTCTTCACGATCTCACCCATGAGACGGACGGCATCCATATTGATACCGGTCTTGGTAGAGCCCAGATTTACCGAACTGCAGACAAAGTCCGTAGTGGCCAGCGCCTGGGGGATGGAACGGATCAGGTTCTCATCTGCCGTGGTCATTCCCTTGGCTACCAGCGCGGAAAAACCTCCGATGAAATTGACCCCTACCTTCTTTGCTGCCCGGTCCAGGGTCTGTGCAATGGTGACAAAATCCTCGGGACATTTGCAGGCTGCACCGCCTACCAGAGCGATGGGTGTTACAGAGATCCGCTTGTTGACGATGGGAATACAGTAGTTGTTCTCAATGCTCTGTCCCACTGCCACCAGATCCTTTGCAACGGTTGTGATCTTATTATAAATATTCTCATTCAGACGGTTCAGATCCGAATCAATACAATCCAAAAGGCTGATGCCCAGCGTGATGGTGCGGACATCGAGATTTTCCTTTTCGATCATATCATTGGTTTCTATCACTTCTCCAATGTTAATCATGATTTTACTCCTTAACTGTTTGTTATCTACTGAAACGATTTAATACTCTTCTCCAAAATTTAGATTCGGTGCATCTTCTCGAAGATTTCCTCCCGCTGGCACTTGATTGCCACGCCGATTTCCTCACCTACTTTGTCTAAGTCATCGGAGATATCAGCAAAGGACTTCTTTGCTCCGCTTAAATCCACGATCATCATCATGTTAAAATATCCGGATACAATTGTCTGGGAAATATCCAGAACATTCACACCGCTCTCGGAAAGATAAGTACATACTTTTGCAATGATGCCCACGGTATCCTTACCTACCACCGTAATGATTGCCTTGTCTAACGTTTTCTCTGCCATTTTCTTTCTCCTCTCAACTGTGCTCCCTGGGGAGCATATTATTAATTCGTAACTGTTCAGTACCCTCACCGTTACGAAGCAAAAATGCATTTAAAATCGCTTCACGATGGCATTTTTGCTATTACTTCATTTTCATACGCACAAAACAGCAAGTGTTTTGTGCTACTCCTGAATAGTTACATTAATTCATACGAATCACCGGCGACGCGGTGTCCCTCCTGGCCACATACATGGGGAAATCCTCTGCTTTGTACGGATTGTCTCCCATAGTTACCTCCAGGCGAACCGCCTCATAGGCCAGCTCTTCATAATTATTTTCCTTACTTAAGTGCCCCAGCAGCACTGTGCCGAAACCATCATGCAGCAATTCGCCAAGAAGCTGCCCGCTGCTCTCGTTGGAGAGATGTCCCTTATCCCCCATGATCCGGTGCTTTAACTGGTAGGGATAAATTCCTGTCTCCAGCATATGTAGATCATGATTCGCCTCCAAAAGCAGGGCATCCAGCCCCTTTAGCTTACCCACCAGAGACTCATCATAGGTTCCCAGATCTGTCACCACCGCAAGGCTGCGCTCTTTATTTTCCACCCGGTAAGCCACAGGATCTGCAGCATCGTGGGAAATCGAAAGAGGCGTGATGGAAAGGTCTCCGATTGCAAAGGTTTCCTCCGGTCTGATCTCGTGAAACAGAGTCTCATCAATGGTTCCCACACAGGAGGTGTGCCGGATGGCTTCAATGGTTCCTGCAGTCCCATAGATGGGAAGTCCATAGCGTCTCGCCATAACTCCCAGCCCTGCAATATGATCGTTATGCTCATGAGTAATCAGTATCCCCTTCATATCCCGGCTGGTGAGATCTATGGAATTCAGACCATTTTCAATCCTCTTTCCACTGATCCCTGCATCGATCAGCACATGCTCCTCCCCGGAGCCCACACAGATGCAATTTCCACTGCTGCCACTGGCAATACTACATAATTCTAACATCTCAATTCTCTTTCCAGTATAATTCAATTCGGTCTCCATCGTAAAGCTGCTGGGAAAATTCAGCGTTTTTCCCATTTACGAGAGTCACGATGGCCCTTCCTCTTCCGGCATTCAGATCAAAGGTGATCCGGTCAAAGATATCTACAAAGATGTAGGAGTTTTTACCGATCAGATCTACCCGCTCGCCGTTTACCGTCACGGTACAGATTCTGGTTTCCTCCTGCACCGGTGGAATCTGTACTTCCTTTTTTTCCTCCGGTTCTGCCCCGTCCGGTTGAGCATCCTCTGTAGCATTATACCGATTATTGCTCTCTTGCGCAACCCCGAATCCTTCTGTGGTCCAATCGATAGAAAAATTCTCATATACCAGCGTATCCAGCCCCGCCGGACGGTTATTGACCAGAATTTCCTGATCCTCGTCAACATCTACATCCATAAATTCCGCAACCTGTCCTACCGTATAGAAATTGCGGGTCTCCACAACGTCCCCTTCTTGGATCTCATAGGAGCCCGGCTCCAGAGAACCATTCACCTCCACAAATTTCGGGCACACCACCTTCTGCCCGTTGATAATAAAGGAAATCGTGGATTCCCGGTACTCCGGCAGCTGTTCAATACTATACACCGCATTGTCCCCTGCAGTGGATGGCTCAATGGTAATCTCACAGTTCGGGGTCAGAGGCGTGTTAATGCTGGCCTGTTCCCCGTTCAACGTAACAACTGCCGGCTCTCCCGCTTCGCCCCGGGCGATTCTGGCAGCCCCATTTACCGTAAAGTTGATGGGCAGCCCTCTTTTGGGGAAAAGGGAATCATTGGGGAAGCCTGCCTGCAGGGCTGCATCCATGATGGTCAGACGATTGTTGTCATAAAGTTTGATACGCTCCCCGTTAAATTTCACCATAATGAAATTGTTTTTCTGCTCATAAAAATTCAGACAGATGCCGATAGGGGTCACCAGAAGCGGATCCTTTCGAATCTCCTCCTGCTCAAAAACCACCTGTTTCAATACTTCCTCACCACGAAGTGCCACACGCTCCTGGGGAAGCTCCAGCTTCTCTGCCAGCATCTCGGTAAATCCATGTACTTTGCCGCCGCCCCCTACCACAAAGCAGGCACTGACAGTCTTGTCACCATTGAGTTCCTTAATCTTGGCAGAAACCTCTGTGGTGATCTTGTCCACCGTCGGTGTGATCAGGTCCCAGATCTCTGTGGCCGGGATCGTATGGGAAATACTCATGATATCCTCATAGGTAATTTTTTCATCTGTGGTAGATGCAAGCTTCATAGCCTCTGCGTTCTGGAAATCCACCAGATAATGCTGCACAATCAGTTCCGTCAGTTCATCCCCGGCATCGGGAATCATGCCGTAAGCGATGATGCTTCCGTCACTGGTCACGGAAATATCGCTGGTTCCTGCTCCCACATCCACCAGTGCAATATTTAACATGCGAAAATTCTCCGGAATGGCCACATTGATGGCAGCAATTGGCTCCAGGGTCATATTGGCAACCGTAAGTCCCGCCTGTCCCACTGCCGTGTACAGACCATCTACCACGTCCTCCGGCAGGAAGGTAACGATCAGATCCTCACCGATTTTCTCCGCTTTATGTCCCTCGATACTGATAAACAGTTCCTCGTTCAGGAAATACTTTACCACCGAATAGCCCACGCAGTAAAATTTGTACCGGGTATCATTTTTCTCCTTCAGAATGTTCTGGGCTTTCTCAATTCCCAGCAGATCCAAGGTGTGCAGATCATCCGCTGTCACCATGGTCTCCTGGGCATATTCATATTCCACATGAACGGTAACGGTCTTAAGTACACGTCCTGCCGCTGCAATACAGACATCTTCCAGTGGCTCATCCAGCTGACTTTCCAGCTGCGCCTTTACTGCACTGATGGTTCTTGCCACACGGCCGATATCATGGATCTGTCCGTCCAGCATGGCTCTTGTCTCATGCTGTTTCATGTACTGTGCCTTCACGAGAAATTCGCCATCCTCCGTACGGTATCCTACCGTTCCCACAACGTTTCTTGTTCCGATATCCAAACCAAATACGTTATCCATTTGCTTTTCTCCTCAAAATGTCATCGATCTGTGCAAGGGTTTCCTCCAAAGCGCCATTGTTGTCGATCACCTCACTGCAATGAGCCCGGTAAATCTCCTCCTTCAGCTGGCTTGCAAAAATGACGTCCACCTTTTCATCCGAATATCCCCTGGAAGCCTTAAGTCTCTCCCTGCGGACATCCTCTCTTGTATAAATATACCAGAGTTCGTCACAGATTTCATCATAATGTTCTTCAATCAATAGGGCAGCTTCTAAAACCAGCAAGGAAAGACGACCCTCTTTCCGTTCCTTTTCCAGCTGCGCGCATACATATTCCCTTACCGCCGGATGCACAATCCGGTTCATTTCCCGGCGTCTGGCATCATCGGAAAAGATCACATCCGCAAGTTTTCTCCGGTCAAAGGAGCCGTCCTCCCGAAAAATGTCAAGTTTCCCAAAATGTTCCTTTATTTTATCATAGCACGCCGTGTGTGGTTCCATCTGCTCATGGGCGATTTCGTCTGCCAGCATCACCCTTACTCCCGGCTTCTGGGCCAGATAGGACAAAATTTGTGATTTTCCCGCACCCACACCTCCGGTAATTCCAATAAATCTCATCTTATACTCCTATCCTTAGTGAGCCTCATACCAGTCCATGCCACAGGCCGTTCCCACAGCCAGTTCTACGGCAAGGTCTGCCGCTCCTCTCATCTCTTCCTCCAGAAGCGAAATGACTGCGTCCTTTTCTTCCTCCACCGTCTCAATGAGAAGCTCATCGTGAACCTGAAGGATCAGACGGGATTTGTATCCTTCCCGAAGCAGCCTGTCATGCACCCGGATCATGGCAATCTTGATAATATCCGCAGCCGTTCCCTGAATCGGTGCATTCATCGCCACCCGCTCTCCGAACTGACGCTGCATATAGTTGCCGGAGGAAAGTTCCGGAATCGGGCGGATCCTGCCGTAAAGCGTAATGGAATATCCCTTTTCCTTCGCCTCTGCCACACAGCGGTCAAGAAACTCCTTGATCTTCGGATAAGTCTCAAAATAGCTGTCAATAAACCCCTGGGCCTCTTTCTGGGAAATATTTAAATCCTGACTGAGACCATAGGCACTGATGCCATAGACGATTCCGAAATTCACCGCCTTGGCATTGCGCCGCTGTAACTCGGTAACCTCCTCAAAAGGAACCTGGAATACCTTGGAGGCTGTACTTCTGTGAATATCCTGATTGTCCCGGAAGGCCTCGATCAGCTGCTCATCCCCGGACATATGGGCTAAGAGTCTCAGCTCAATCTGGGAATAATCGGAATCCACAAACAAATGCCCTTTCATGGGATGAAAGACCTTACGGATCAGCTTGCCCAATTCCATCCGGATCGGTATGTTCTGCAGATTCGGATCTGTACTGCTCAGACGTCCCGTGGCCGTTATGGTCTGATTGAAGGTGGTATGGATCTTCCCGGTCTCATCCACGAAATTGGTCAGGCCATCTGCGTAGGTGCTTTTCAGCTTGGTAAGCTTGCGGTACTCTAAGATATCAGCCACAATGGGATTCTCCGGTGCCAGCTTGTCCAACACCTCTGCCGAAGTAGAAAATCCCGTCTTCGTTTTCTTGCCCCCCGGAAGGCGCATCTTCTCAAAGAGGATCACTCCCAGCTGCTTGGGAGAGTTAATGTTGAAGGTCTCCCCGGCCTGTTCATAAATCTTCTGCTCCAGTTCCCCGATGGAAACGGAAAGCTGCTGCCCGTATTGCGCCAGGGCATCAGCATCCATACAGATACCCTCCTTCTCCATATCGGAAAGGACAAATACCAGAGGCATCTCAATGTCCCTCATCAGCCGGCTCATGCCGGTTTCCTCCAGTTTTCCGGAAAGAACCGGTGCCGTTTTCATCGCAATATAGGCCTCATAGCAGGCATAGTTCATTACCGCCTGCTCATCCTCCGCAAACATCTCTTCCGGTGATTTTTTCCCAAGAAAATCTGCTTTCGTCGGCACATACAATCCCAGCTCATCCTTGGCCAGATCATCGTAGGGATAATCCCCCTTCATAGGATTGAGTAAATAAGCTGCCACTGTCCGGTCGAAGAAACGCTCTCTTGTTTTCAGATAGCACATCCAGTGCTCAGATGCCGTATTTCCTTCGTTTTCCTGCCCTAAGCCAGGAGCAGCCTCGGGGCTGCCTTGCCACAGCTTTATATATTTCAGAGCCTTCTTCAAATCCGGCGCGATCAGCCTCTCACTGTCCGACGACAAAAGCCTCTCCATCAGATCATCCGAAGTCAGTTCCTCCCCTGTCACAAACAGGCAGATATCCTCCTCAGAAAAGGCTGCCGCCATGGCGGCAAAGGCATTGACGGACCCGTTATCCGTATCAAAAAGACTAAGCTGTCCCAAGGGCTCACTGTGCTTATTTCCACCTAGCTCTCCGCCATCATTTCCGATGATCATAAAGGCCAGGGGATTTGTTTCCACCTTATCCCAGAACCTGTCTGCTTCTTTTTTCGTCCTGACAATCCTAAAATGCTCCTGCACATTATTTTTCGGTGCATCCACCTGAAAGCGTCCCAGCAGATTCTTGAATTCCAGCCGCTTGCACAGCAGGTAGGCTTCCTCTGTATACAGATCCTCTGTTTTTTCCAGTTTCGCATTGGAGAAATCATAATCCACCGGCACATCCGTGATAATGGTGGCCAGCTCCTTACTCATAACGGCCTGATCCCAATACTCCACGATATTCTTCGATGCCCGGGGCGGTTTTACCTCGGCGGCATGTTCGTGAATCTCCTCAATGGAGCCATACTGTCCGATCAGTGCCGTAGCCGTCTTTTCCCCGATGCCCGGCACCCCGGGAATATTGTCCGCCGTATCCCCCATCAGAGCCTTCACATCAATAAACTCCTTCGGGGTCACCTGATAGCGTTCCTTCACATTGGAAGCATAGTAATCCTCAATTTCCGTTCCTGTCTTCTTAGTCTTTGGAATACGAATGCGCACATGCTCCGTAGCCAGCTGCAGCAGATCCCGGTCGCCGGAGATCACGGAGACCTCCATACCTTCCCGCTCTCCCATTCCCGCAAGAGTTCCCAAAAGATCGTCCGCTTCAAAGCCTTCCATCTCGATGGTACAGACCCCCATAGCCTTCAGCATTTCCTTAATCAGGGGAACCTGCTGCCTTAAGGCATCATCCATGGGGGCTCTGGTACCCTTATAGGCATCGAACATCTTATGACGGAAGGTAGGCGCGTGTACATCAAAGGCCACCGTCAGATAGTCCGGCTGCTCCTCCTCTAAGATTTTAAACATGATATTCAAAAAACCATACACCGCATTGGTATGGATTCCCTCTGAATTGGTAAGATCTGGCAGACCGAAAAAGGCCCGGTTTAAAATACTGTGGCCGTCCATCAAGACAAGCTTTTTACTCATTGCTTTTTGCTCCTTATTGCTTTTTTCACTGCTTCATGGCTTCTCGGGACATATTCGCCATAGCAGCAATCCGAACTTCATTGTAGTTTTTTAACCTTCGACTGCCCGATGGCTGTTTGACTTTAAATCTCCCTGGTTGCTTCCTGAAGCCAGGCAAGCTCGTCCTCGGTAAGGTACGGAGAAACCGTGGTGTAAACAGATCTGT
Organism: uncultured Lachnospiraceae bacterium; assembly: GCA_900316805.1. GTDB lineage: Bacteria > Bacillota > Clostridia > Lachnospirales > Lachnospiraceae > Roseburia. Next base: position 48,428 of record ONEJ01000039.1, on the reverse strand, counting down.
GATACTGATTCAGCCACTCCCGCTCCCTGTCCGTCATCTGGTCAGCGTCTACAGCATCCAGATCAAAGGGAACAAAGGTCAGGTTCTCAAAATACATGAACTGGCCATATTCGTTCTTTTTCCCGCACCGGCAGGCCAGTTCGTTCTCCAGACGGATACCGTACTGTCCCTCCAGATAAAGACCCGGCTCGTCGGTAGTTATCATGCCCTCCTCCAAAGCCGTTTCCTCTCCCCTCCGTTGCCAGCGAAAGGCATTGGGTCCCTCATGGACATTCAGAATATAGCCCACCCCGTGGCCGGTGCCGTGTTTATAGTCAAGGCCTGCTTCCCACAGGGGTTCTCTGGCCAGAATGTCCAGGTTCCGCCCCGTACAGCCGTAGAGAAAGACCGCATTCATCAGAGCTAGATTTGACCTTAAGACCCTGGTGTAATCAGCCTTCATCTGCTCCGTCAGAGGTCCCAGGGCAAAGGTTCTTGTAATATCGGTAGTTCCTTCCAGATAATGACCGCCGGAATCCACCAGAAAAAGGCCCTCCGGATGTAAGGGCACATTGGTCTCCGCTGTAGCCGCATAATGCACGATAGCTCCGTGCTCACCATAGGCGCTGATGGTCTCAAAACTCAGATCCAGAAATCCCTCCTGCTGCGCCCGCAGCCTTTGCAGGTACTCTGCCGCGGAAAGTTCTGTAATCTCCTGCTTTCCAATATTCTGCTTCAGCCAGTACATAAAGCGGCACATAGCCACCGCATCCTTCTCATGGGCGGCTCTGCAATTGGAAAGCTCTATCGGATTCTTCACAGCCCGGAATAATTCCTCCGGATTCATGGCATCCACAAGCTGATTACAACCGGAAATACTACTTAAAATCCGGTAATTCACAATGCCGGAATCCAAAAGGATCCTTCTGTCCTTAAGAGCCGCTGCGTAATCGTAAAAATCCTCATAAGCCCTTACCTGAACACCATTCTCCGTAAGATACTGCATTACCCTTTCGCCGACAGCCTCCTTCTGCACAAAAAGGAAACACTCCTCTCTGGTTAGCACCAGATAGGAAAGCACAACCGGTACATAGATGATGTCATTCCCCCGCAGATTTAAAATCCATGCGATATCGCAAAGCGAGGATAAAAGATGCACGTCTGCTCCCTGCTTTTCCATGTTGTCTCTCACGGATGCCAGTTTCCCCGCTGTACTCATCCCACTGTAACCGGTGTCCAGAATCCATGCCGGCTCCTTTGACAGAGGTGGACGATCCTCCCATATTTCATCTATGAGATCCTCGCTGACATGAAGACTTACGTGCTTCCTTTGCACAAGTTCTTCCAGCTGCCGTCCCCATTTTCCATTGACACAGCGGCCGTCAAAGCCCAGACAGTCTCCCTCTCCCAGATGACCTTCCAGATATTCCAAAATGGTGGGGACTCCTTCCTCTCCCCTCCGGTATAAGGTAATCGTGGTATCCTCAAGCTGCTTTGCTGCCTGCACAAAATACCTTCCGTCAGTCCAAAGTCCGGCATCACTTAAGGTAATCACCGCCGTACCCGCGGAACCGGTAAAGCCCGTAATATAGGCTCTTTCCTTAAAATGCTCTCCCACATATTCTGATTCGTGATAATCAGCTGTAGGCACAAGATAGGCAGTAATCCCCCGCTTCTTCATCAGTTCACGCAGCGCCTCAAGACGCTCTCGGATCACCTACAGTTCCTCCTTCATCTCAAAAAACTTCGTATCCAGCTCCGGATAGGAACGCTTCAGGGAAATCGGTTTCCCGGACCGGTTCAAAAAGCAATGGCTGCTTCTTCCGGTGGTTCTTAGTTCCCCGGTTTCTTTATCTGTCATCACATATTCCAGCTCCATCTTGATGCCGTTGTACTTCACCAGCTTGGTCTCAAGGACAACCGTATCATCAAAATGCACCATACTATGGTATTCCACGGAGACCGAAAGCACAGGGCTGATGATCTCCATCTCTTCCATCTGCTTATAATTAAGGCCGATCTGATCCATCAGATCCATGCGGGCCTCCTCCATCCACCGGACATAGTTGCTGTGATGAATGATTCCCATCTGATCTGTCTCATAATACTGCGCATGATGCTCATAGGGGCGTAATTTAAAATCCTGCGGTGTGCCCGCGATCTCAATTTCCTGCTTCAAAATGCATACCTCCTCGCGAATCTTCCATAACAGATACTCCTTCTGCTATTATGCCACAACATCCGCAAAAATTCAATGTAGCCATGTGTAATTATGCATAAGAAAATGTATTCTTGTTACAGTTCACAGGTATGTGAACTGTAGCGGTTTTGGGCAATGCTCCCGCTTCTTTTTAAAGCTGGCTTTCGCTGTAAGCCTCCACATAATCGCTCTCATCCGCAAACAGGAGGTATGTTCCCCCGATCAGTCCCATGTATCCGCTTTCTACCACATATCCTTTCATTTTTCCACGCTCCATTCTGCCATTTTTCTTTCCTTCTGGAGCTATTATGCGATTTTCGTGGTACTATAAAACGGACTTATCAAAAAATTCCACAGACAATGTCAATACACTATCTGTGGAATTAAAAAACTTTAATTTGTCTTAGCCGCCGCCAGCTGCTTTTTGCGTTCCTTCTTGCTGGAAGCGATATTATATTTCCTTGCGTACTCCTCGAACCACTCCAAATACTGGTCGTTCTTCATCTGGCGCACGCTCTTTAAATACTCATGGGTATCAAAATCTGCCGTCTCGATCTCGATCATGGCCACTGCCACGTTGGAGCAGTGGGCGGAAATTCGTTCCAGGTTCGTCAGAAGATCATTGAAGGCAAAGCCCTGCTTCATCTCGCATTTTCCCTCTTTGAGTCTTGCAATATGCCGGTTCTTCAGCTCATTGCAGAGCATTCCGATAAGCTCCCGCAAGGGCTCAATCCTTGCAGCCTTGTGGAGATCGTCCTCGCAGAAAGCATCCACCGTAAGCCCAACGATTTCCTTTACCGCAGACACCAGAACCTCCAGCTCATACTGGGCAAATTCGGAAAAGGTAAACTTCTTTTCCTCCAGTTCCGCTGCCACCTTGGAGATATTGACTGCATGATCCCCGAGACGTTCAAAATCGCTTAAGGTATGGAGAAATTTGGATACCTCCTGGCTCTGGGACATGGAAAGTTCATGAGCCGTCAGCTGCATGAGATAGGTCCCCAGCTTATCCTCATACTTGTCAATCAAATTTTCCTTTTCCTGAATCTTATTATATTTGTCCCGCGAGAACTCATCCAGCAGGGACATGGAACGATAAATATTTTTTCTCGCCTTCTTAGCCATGCCGTTCATGGCTGTATGGCACTGCCCGATGGCAAGAGCCGGATAGGCAAGGAAACGCTCCTCCAGCAGATCGAAATCCGCCTGATCTGCCAGTTCCTCCGGATCATCCTTGATCAGCTTAAATACCAGCTTTTCGATCAGGGAAATGAATGGAATGAGAAGCAGGATCGTTGCCAGTCTGAATACCGTATTTAACAGGGCAATGGTCACCGGACTCATGGTCATATCCATAAAAGGAAAATGCACAAAGGCATTGACCGAATAGAAGACAATGGACCAGAATACCAGACCAAACAGATCGTTGATCAGGTAAATTAACGCCGTACGCTTGCCGTTCTTATTGGTTCCGATGGAAGAAAGCAGCACCGGACATGCTGCCCCTACACCGATTCCCATGGTAATGGGAAGTGCTGCCGCAAAGCTGATGCTTCCCGTCATGGCCAGCGCCTGCAGAATTCCCACCGAAGCCGATGCACTCTGAAGGATCGCCGTAAATACAATACCGACGATAATACCCATCAGCGGATTGGAAAACATGGTCAGAGCGTTCACGAAGTGCTCGTTCTCCTTAAGAGGTGACATGGCGCCGCTCATGGTCTGCATGCCCATCATCAGAATGGCAAAGCCAAGCATGATATCTCCCACATTTTTGTAGGCGTTTTTCTTGATGAACATCTTGAAAATAATGCCGACGATGGCAACCACCGCCGAGATCGTGGCCGTGGACAACAGCTGTGCCACACCACTGGAGCCCTCGATATAGGACAGACACAGGATCCATCCTGTGATACTGGTACCGATATTGGCTCCCATGATAATACCGATGGCCTGAGCCACCTTCATGATACCGGAATTGACAAATCCCACCACCATAACCGTCGTCGCGGAGGATGACTGGATGATTGCCGTAACTACAGTTCCAAGAAGTACTCCCTTAATGGGGGTATTCGTAAGCTTGTACAGTACAAGCTCCAGCTTGTTTCCTGCCACCTTCTTCAGTCCGTCTCCCATCAGGGACATACCGAACAGAAACAGCGCAACGCCGCTCAAAAGGGACAAAACGATTGTAATGCCATTCATATTTTTGATTCCTTTTCTCTCGTGTCTACAATAAATACGTTCCCATTATAAAACACTTTGAATGACTTTTACAATCATTTTACCTATATTTTACAGTTTTTTATGAGAAAAATGATTTGATGGCATCCAAAAGCTTCTGGAAAAAGGCACAGATCTGATTCCACACACCGGCGTCTTTTAACGTGACCTTCAGCTGGTTTGCCCAGTCCTCCGCCTGACTGGCAATGCTGTCCCAGTCCAAATCCAGGTTCTTCAGCTTATCCAGAAGGGCAAGGATTTTCCCCTTGTCTTCCTCCGAAAGCTTTAGGTCATATTTCTCAGCGGCTTCCTCAATGGCAGCTTCAATTTCCTCCTTCGTGTCCAGATCTCCACTTGCGATTTTTGCCTTCAGGTCGGCAATCATGGCCTCCACATCCTCAGCATCTCCGTCAATGCTCTGTTCCAGCTCACCGGTGGTCACCAGCTCGTCCATGGCCGCATCCACCACATCCTCGTTCAGTTCTTCCCCGGTCAGCTTCTCATAAGCCTCCAGTGTTCCCACTAACGCTGCCGTGCCGGAAAGTTCAAAGGGGCCTGCCACAATCACATTGGCATCCTGCACCCCGGCTGTGGCAAGGGCATTCTTGTACATACCGGCTGTACAGTAGTTAATATTGTAGGTGGACACTTTGAGGCCGTTTCCCTCGTCAGCCAGAGAAATCATGACGGAAGAAAGAGCTCTTGTACCAATCTTTTCCTTCGGAACATAGGCATCCAGATACTTGTGCTCCTCCTCGTTGGTCACATACACCACATCATACTGGTCAAAATCCGAAGCCTCGATGCCCATGTATTCCAGAACCTTATGCTGCTGGTCCGCCGTCAGGTCACCACCCAGGGCAAGATAGGGTTTGTCCTCCTTCGTGATGGTAACCTCATCCCCCTCCTGGGGTTCTGTGCTTTGTGTCTGCTGTACCTCCTGCTGCGTTTCCTGTGTTACCTCCTGCGCCCGGACTGCTGCCGGTGCCGCTGCTGTCAGTGTAACTGCTGCCAGAAGCAGTGCTGTTAATTTCTTACTTGATCCTTTCATTTTTTACCTCCACTCATATTCTAATGTAAATGAATTGTTTCCTGCATGTACCTTTGCGTAAGCACCACTGACCATCGTCATCATGGGTGCACGGTGTCCGATATCCAAATCCATAACGATCGGAACGTCAAACTCCTTCAAAAGCTCCGTGACAGCCTGATACTGGTCCAGACCAAACATCTCCTGTCCGAAGCAGTAAGGCCTGCCGATCAGAAATCCCTTCACGTGGGAAAACCATCCTGCATGCCTCATCTGCCACAGGGCTCTGCGGATTCCCATAACCCCCAGATCACAGGCCTCCAGAAACCAGATGATTCCATCCTCCTGATAACGGTCGGTAAATTTCCTTACATGGTCAAACTCTGTACCGGTGAGATTTACCAGACAGTCCATGCAGCCACCCAAAAGCCGCCCTTCCAAGACAGCCTCACCCTCCGGAAATGTCCTGATGTATGTGGGCTCCGTCAGGTGATAGGGCTCTAAGGGGTGGGTTTCATCCTTGATGGATTCCAGTTCCCATTTATCATAGTTGTGGATCCTGATTGTTTTCCCGCAGAGCAGATCAAAGGCATCCTGCAGGGATTCATGCCAGGGTTCCATACCAAAAGCCGCAGCACAGGGGCCATACATTGCCGCCGTGTCGCAGAGGGTGGTGGACAAAAACGTAAAATTCGTATTGTCAGAATACCCCAGAAACCATTTCGGCTTCGCCTTTGCTATTGCCTCAAAATCCATATAGGGAAGGATCTCACACATCAGCTCTCCGCCCCCGCAGGAAATCAGCACATCAGAGTCCGAATCCCCGTAACAGTCATTCAGTTCCCGGGCACACAGCTGCGGTTTGTTGCTGATGCCGATTCCTTTGTCCAGAAGGCAGTTTGGTCCCAGCCGGACTCCGTAGCCCCTCTTTTCAAAATGTGCCCTTGCATTGGCAAAAGCGGAAGCATAAGGCTCCGTGGCACACCCAAAAGATGGTGCGACAAAACCGATGATTCCCTGTTCCTTTAAGAATTCCGGATATCTCATCTATCTTCTCCTTTTCGTCAGTCTTTACGCTTTTTCTCATACTACAGCAAACGGATGTGTTCCGCAAGAAAGACTTCCTTAAATATTTCTGAAATTTAATAAACCGCCATGCCATGCACAGCGGTCTACACACTTCCAATGGAAAATCCATATTTCATTTTCTGTCTTGAATACATGAGATAGGACTTGAAATTCGTCCACAGGGAAAACTCCGGGTGATAATGAAACTGCGTCTCATAAACGATTCCCTGCCGGTTGCACCAGGTATAAATGTCATGGAGCCCCAGCCGTTTGATGGACTTGATATTGGACATAAAGGTCTCTACCTTCGACAGTTCTCTCTCATTGTTGACATACAGATAAAAAATGGTATTGGGACACTCGATCATGATCTGTCCCTTGTGCTGTTTCCTCAAAACTGATCCCCCTGTCCGGTTCTCCCGCGATTTTTCTAACTAATATTATGGTACTACACCTTTTGACAAAATTCCACCTGTTTTTGACAAAATTTTCCTAAATATCTTCCTACACGGATTTGGAAACTTTATACTCCTTCCCCACTGGAAAAATCCGGTATAAAGCTCTCCTCTGCTGTTTTCCCTTCTTGAACAAAGGCACGCTCCACCCCCAGCGCAATAGCGTAGTCCACAAAACGCTCATATTCCCTATGGGTCAGCCTCCGCTGCAGTTCAGGAAACGCCCCGGTCTTTCCATGGGAAAGCGGCGTGTACTGACTCATCATACTTAAGTATATCCGATTCCCATAGGTTTCATGCAGATAACCTGTCACTGCCTTCGCATCCTTCGAATGTCCCGGAAGCAGCAGCTGCCGGACAATAACGCCCTCCCCTATCAATGTTCCTTCCTTATATTCGCTGTATTCACAGGGCTGTCCCTTCCCTTCTGGATTCTCCGGATAGAAAAGACACTGGGGCTTCTGCCGCACCATCTCTGCCACTGCCGCCTTCGCTGCCATGGGATAATCCGCCCCATGGGAAAACTGCCCCGCCAGCTTCTCGTCCATGTATTTGAAATCCGGCAGGTACACATCCACGATTCCCTCCAGCATCTTCAGTGTGTCCACACATTCGTAGCCACCGGTATTGTATACAATGGGCAGACAAAGCCCCTGGTTTCTTGCCTCCTCCACCGCCTCCACAATATGAGGCACATACTGTCCTGGCGTCACCAGATTGATATTATTCGCTCCCTTTTCCTGAAGCTCCAGAAAAATCTCAGCCAGACGCTGAGGGGGAATATCCTTCCCCGCCACCCCCTGGGCAATGGGTTCATTCTGGCAGAATATACAGTGTAGGGAGCAGCCGCTGAAGAACACAGCTCCGGATCCCTTCGTTCCGCTGATACAGGGTTCCTCCCAGAAGTGAAGGGCCGCCCGGGCGATCCGAAGGGTGCTGCTTACGCCGCAGACACCCATTTTTCCATGAAGGCGGTCCACGCCGCATCCTCTTGGACAAAGATTACACTTTTCATACAAATTTCGATTTTTCATGCCTGCCTCTTGCGAATCCTTGAGAAAACCTCTACAATGAGGTTATTGAAAACAATCAGTAACATACAATGATATAAGGAGAATCAAATGAGTCAGTCAAACTGTATGGTCGCCCAGTCAGGCGGCCCAACCACAGCCATTAACGCAAGCCTTGCCGGAGTGATCCACGGCGTCATGAACTCCGGAAAATATGATACCTGCTACGGTTCCATCAACGGAATCCTCGGTATCTTAAATGAACGCTACCTGAATTTGTCCACTGCGATGGCATCACCTGAGAGCCTGAAGCGCCTGTGTCTGACACCGGCCATGTATCTGGGCTCCTGCCGTTACAAGCTGCCCAACTACCGGGACGATGATTCTCCCTATGTATTTATTTTTAACCAGTTCGAAAAGCTGGGGATCAAAGCCTTTTTCTACATCGGTGGAAATGATTCCATGGATACGGTATTAAAGTTATCCGATTATGCGGAAAAAATCAATAGTGATATCCGCATCATCGGCATTCCAAAGACCATCGACAATGATCTGTGCGCAACGGATCACACCCCGGGCTTTGGCTCTGCGGCCAAATATATCGCCAGCACCATGCTGGAGGTTGCCCACGATACCTTTATCTATGCCGTGAAGTCCGTTACCATCGTTGAGATCATGGGACGGGATGCAGGATGGCTTACCGCAGCCAGTGCCCTGGCCAGAAATGAATACAACACAGCTCCACATTTTATTTACCTTCCGGAGACCCCCTTCGACCAGGAACAGTTTCTGGAGGATATTCGAAAGAAGCTGGAGACCTTAAACAATGTTATCGTAGCCGTTTCCGAGGGAATCCGTGACAAGGAAGGAAATTACATTACTTCCTCCCAGGCCATGGCAGACCAGTTTGGCCACCAGCAGTTATCCGGTGCCGGCAAGGCACTGGAATTTCTGGTAAAGGAAAACATTGGTGTTAAGGTCCGCTCCGTGGAAATCAACGTGCTGCAGCGCTGTGCAGCCCACCTGACATCTGCCACCGACCTTAAGGAATCCTTCACCCAGGGACAAAAAGCGGTCTCTCTGGCGGAAGAAAATGTGACCGCCTCCATGGTAACCTTAGAGCGGACATCCAATGACCCTTACAGGGTTTCCTACAGCCACGCGCCAATCCGCGGCATTGCCAATGAGGCAAAGCTGATTCCAAGAGAATGGATCAATGAAGCCGGAAACGATATCAAACCGGAATTAGAGGAATATCTGCGTCCACTGATTCAGGGAGAGGCTGCCGTAGAATTTGAAAACGGCATCCCGGTCTACATGCCGGTGCCCCACCTGAATCCTCAGCCATAACTGTGGATGGGCTGCAGAAGAAAAAGGAGTTTTTATGACATCACAATCTACAAGCCCAAAACAAAAATACAGAAAAAATCAAAAGAAAAAGTCCGTCTGGCCGGCGGCCATTGTCAGCGGTATCGTCTTATGGGGAATTTATCTTGGTGTAGGCTTTTTCTACACCAGCCACTTTTTCCCCAAGACCACCGTGGGCGGCATCCCCTGCGGCAACAAAACCGCTGCCTATGTAGAGAAGAAAAATATTACAAATGCAAAGGAATACCTCCTGACCATCACTGACCGGAAGGAATCCCAATTTTCTCTGAAGGGAAGTGATTTTGGCTATGAATACGATGCACTGGGAGAGGAAGCAGCCCTCCTTAAGAAGCAAAAGGCCTTTGCCTGGCCTGCTGCCCTTCTTAAATCCCATAATCTCGAACTGGCCCGCTCCTTCACCTACGATGAGCAGGCTCTGGAGGAACTTCTGGACACCCTGCCTCTTTTCGACGAGGAATACATAAATGCCCCGGTGGACGCCCACCTGGACATTACCAGGGATGACTACAAGGTCGTAAAGGAATCCGAAGGAAACCAGCCCATCCCGGACATTATGAAGACCGAGATCAAGGCAGCCATCGAAAACCAGAAGACCAGACTCACTCTCTCCGACAGCTGCTATGAGAAACCAAATATTTACGCCGATGATCCCTCTATCACTAAAGTAGCAGAACAGATTGACAAATTCACTGCATCCACCGTCCACTATGAGATCGATGGAGCCGATGAAAACGTTGATAAAAAGCAGATTCTTGCCTTTCTGGATATCGGGGAGGACGGCAGTGTTTCCTTGAACGATGCCAAAATCACCCAGTATGTCCAGCATCTTGCCAGCACCTACAACACCTACGGAGATGTGCGCAAATTCAAGACCTCCAAGAAAGACACGGTAAAAATCGGCGGTGGCGACTACGGCTGGGTCATCAACAAAACCAAAGAAAAAGAACAGCTCCTTGCGGACCTAACGGGCGGTGTTCCGGTAGAACGTGAACCCATCTACGAACAGCGGGCCGCACAAAGCGGCCTAGACGATATCGGCGATACCTACATAGAACTGGATTACACGAATCAGCATCTGTGGTATTACAAGGATGGTAAGCTTGTGACAGATACAGATATCGTGTCCGGCAATATCAACCGCGGCAATGGTTCCCCCGACGGCGTCTATAAAATCGTCTACAAGGAACGAAATGCTACCCTGATCGGTGAAAATTATGCTTCCGACGTGAAATATTTCATGCCCTTTGCCTACAATGTGGGCATTCACGACGCCAGCTGGCGCCATGGAAAGTTCGGGGAAGAAATCTACAAGACCAACGGTTCCCACGGCTGTATCAACGTGCCGGAGGACATTGCAGAAAAGCTCTTTGAGACGGTGGAGACCGGCACGCCGGTCATCGCTTATTACCGGGAGCCGGTAAAACTTACCGCGGAAAATGCCCGGATTTCCAACGCTTACTCCTATGTGAATCCTGAGGAGGATAAGACGTAAAATAATATATAACCCAAACTTCCCATGGGCGGTAAACATCATTTTTTTGCTTCTCCGCCCAGAAGATGTATGTAATTTCTATTAAACCATGTGAAAATGGGCGTATAGAGAAAAATTCATCTCTGCCGCCCATTCTCTTGATTCAAAGCACAACATCCCCTGCCATCTAGCACAATGTTTCGTAAATTTCTGGACCAGTAGCGCAAAATTTCACTTCCAGCATGCATGTCAAAAAACGTAGGCGTAGTGGACTGCACTAGGATGCAAACTGACTGTTATACAAGTTTGCATAAAATCCATTTTTCGCAAGAAGTGTCTCATGATTTCCCTGCTCAATAATCTTACCGTCTTTCATCACAAGGATCACATCTGCCTCGCGGATCGTAGAAAGCCGGTGCGCCACAATAAAGGTGGTCCGACCCTCCATCATAGTCAGAAATGCCTTCTGAATCCGGCTCTCCGTTCGGGTATCAATAGAAGAAGTTGCCTCGTCCAAAATCAGCATCGGCGGCAGGCAAAGCATTACCCTGGCAATACAAAGAAGCTGCTTCTGTCCCTGGGAAAGGCTTCCTCCATCCTCTCCAATGACGGTGTCATAGCCCTGGGGCAGACGCTTGATAAAGCTGTGGGCGTGGGAGGCCTTTGCCGCTGCGATCATCTCTTCCTCTGTGGCTTCGGGTCGGCCCATACAGATATTCTCCCGGATGGTACCCTTTTTCAGCCAGGTCTCCTGAAGGACCATGCCATAGTTGGAACGAAGGCTCTCTCTGGTCATGCCCATGATATCGTGACCACTGACCTTAATGACACCGGAATTGGGATCATAAAAGCGCATCAGAAGATTGATCAGCGTTGTCTTGCCACAGCCCGTAGGACCTACGATTGCAACTCTCTGCCCCGGCTCCACATGAAGATTAAAATCTTCGATCAGCTTCTGCTCTCTGGTATAAGAAAAATACACATGCTCCACATCCACATGTCCATCGGCTTTTGTAAGGACAAAAGCGTCCTCCGCATCCGGCTGCTCTGCCGGCTCCTCAATCAGTTCAAAGATACGGGAGGCACAGGCCAGAGCATTCTGAAGCTCCGTAATAACGCCGGAAATTTCATTAAAAGGTTTCGTATACTGGTTGGCGTAGGTGAGGAAGCAGGACAGATTTCCCACGGAAAAAGCTCCGCCGGTCAAAATCACCGCAAAGGCTCCGGTAATGCCCACCGAAGCATACACCAGACTGTTGACAAAACGGGTGCAGGGATTGGTAAGGCTGGAAAAGAAGGTTGCCCTGAGGGAACAGTCCTGCAGTCTTTCGTTAATCTCATCAAACTGCTCCAGCGCTTCATCCTCATGATTAAAGGCCTGCACCACCTTCTGGTTTCCTACCATCTCCTCGATCAAAGCCGTCTGCTCACCTCTGGTTTTTGACTGCAGCCGGAACATGGAATAGGTACGCTTTGCGATGAAGCTGGCCACAAAGAGAGAGATTGGAGTCAGAACTACCACCACAATGGTAATTTTCACATTGATGGAGAGCATGAACAACAGCGTTCCAACAATGGTGGCACCTCCGGTAAACAGCTGGGTGAATCCCATCAGCAGTCCATCGGCAAAGGTATCCACATCCGCAATGATCCGGCTCACCAGATCTCCGTGGGAGTGGCTGTCGATATAGCTTAAGGGCAGATGCTCGATCTTGTCAAAAGCATCTCTTCGGATATCCCGCACGATCTTGTATGTCATGCGGTTGTTACACATGTTCATCAGCCACTGAGCCGCCGCCGTCACAAGAATCACAAGAATGCCTCTCTTTACCAGCACAAGAATTCCGGCAAAATCCACTTGTCCCTTCGCTAAGATCAGATCGATGGCCCCTCCTGTGAGGATTGGGAAATACAGAGTCAGTGCTACACTGACGGTGGCCAGCAGAATAGCAAGAATGAGTAGAACAATATAATGTTTCATGTAACGGAAAACCTTGCCAAGGGTTTTCAGCTGTCCGCTTCTCTTATCTTTGTTATCCATTATGCCTGCCCTCCCTTCTGCTCTTTCTTCTTCCCGGTCTTTTCCCCTTCGCTTCTATCATCACCTGCATGCCCCTGTACATCCTCTTTCTTAAACTGGGACTCGTAGATCTCGCGATAAATGTCACAACTGTTAAGCAGCTGTTCATGGGTACCGCAGCCCGCCAGTTGTCCGTCATCCAGCACAAGAATCTGGTCTGCAAACTGAATGGAGCTGGTACGCTGAGATACAATAAAGATGGTTTTCTCTCCCTGCAGTCCCCGAAGGGCAGCCCGAAGTTTTGCGTCTGTAGCAAAATCCAGGGCAGAGGCACTGTCATCCAAGATCAGAATATCCGGATCCTTTACCACAGCCCTGGCAATGGTCAGACGCTGCTTCTGTCCACCAGAGAGATTCCGACCCCCCTGCTCAACCACAAAGTCGAGGCCGCCCTCCTTCTTTTCCACCACATCCTTCGCCTGAGCTACCTCCAAGGCCTGCCACAGCTGTTCCTCTGTGGCATCGTTTTTGCCCCACCGGAGGTTGTCCGCAATGCTGCCCTGAAAAAGCACAGCTTTCTGCATGACAACACCGATTTTATTGCGAAGAACCGTCAGATCATAATCCCGCACATCTTTTCCATCCACCGATACACAGCCGGAGGAAACATCATAAAATCTCGGAATGAGGTTGACCAGCGAGGATTTTCCGGAGCCGGTACCTCCGATGATGCCGATGGTCTGTCCCTTTTTCACCGTAAAACTGATATCCGTCAGGGCTTCCTCGGAACTGCCCTGATAGGTCATGGACACATGGTCAAACTTCACGTAAGTATCCTTTTTCTCAGAAAAACTCCCCTTATCCCCCTTCTGTAGTGCTTGTAATTCTTCTGTATAACTATCCGGACTCTCCCAGGTACATTCCCGCGAAATGCTGCGAGGTGCAGAGGTTTTCACATCGGAAATAACATGGGGCATGGAAGATTTTACCTCAAAAATCTCCTGCACCCGGTTGCCGCAGGCAATGCCCTTGTTCACAGATACTGTCAGGTTCGCGAACTTGATGAGTTCCACCAGAATCTGGGACATATAGTTTACCAGTGCCACCACTTCTCCCTGGGTGAGAACACCAAAGTACACCTGCCTGCCTCCCGTCCAGATAATGGCGAGAGTCGCACAGTTGATAATGATATAGGTCAGGGGATTCATCAACGTGGAAATCCGCCCTACCACCATCTGCATATTCGTCAGAAAATCATTGCTGGCATGGAACTGCTCTGTTTCCGTCTCCTCTTTATGAAAGGCACGGATAATCCTTGCTCCCTCCAGGTTTTCTCTGGTGTGGCCTAAAATCGCATCCAGCCCGCTCTGCACCTTCTTGTACAGGGGAACACTTAAGGCCATCAGCACCAGAACCACCACCGACAGTAATGGAATCGTTACCACAAAGATCAGTGCCGCCTTCGCGTTCACCGTAAAGGCCATAACCATAGCTCCCACCACGATAAAGGGTGATCGTAGAAACAGGCGCAGTGCCATATTGACACCGGACTGGGCCTGATTGATATCGGAGGTCATCCTTGTGATCAAGGTGGAGGTTCCTACCGTATCCATCTCTGAAAATCCCAGGGTCTCAATATGGGAAAAGAGACTGTGTCTTAATTTCGTGGAAAAGCCCACCGCTGCCTTAGCCGCAAAAAATTGGGCCGTCACGGAGCATGTCAGCCCGATCAATGCCAGCAGTACCAAAATCCCACCCATTTTCAAAATATAGCCTTTGTCTGCTTCGGCAATTCCCTGATCAATGATTGCCGCCATTACCAGAGGCACAATGAGCTCAAAGGATGCCTCCAATAGCTTAAATAGTGGGGCAAAGATACACTCCTTTTTATAGTCCTTAAGATAAATCAGTAATTTTCGCATAATATCCTTCCGTAGTTTCTCTTTTGCCATAGATATCAATGGCAGCTTCTGCTATAGAATTGTTTCACAAATGCTGCGTTTTCATCCCTGCGTTTGTATATGAACTTTGTCACTATGCATAAAAATAAATCATCTGATTCCCATTGTCAATTGTTTAAACGGAAACTCCTCAACGGATTTTCTCCCGGAAAGCTTTTGTTTTAAGAAAAGTTTCCCACAAAAACAGGCGGCATGGGCCGCCCGTCTTTTCGTATGAACATTAATGGCATCCCCGGCAGTTCTTGCAGTCACCGCCGCAGGAAAGGGATTTGCCCTTCTTCTTATTCTTTATCATGCTCCGTATGATAAAAAACAAAGCCGTCAAAAGCAGGATCAGTACAATTGCCGTACCCATAACACCAACTCCTTTCAGTGGACAAATCATCGTATGTATTTCTGATTCGTTTGTTAGTATACGCTAACCATTATTAGTTGTCAACAACTTTTTGATAACTTTTTGCTGGAATCCCTAAAACAACTATGCTATAATTGAGACAAATACTGATAGAAACTTCATTCGTCAGAAATCGTTATATTATCAAGCAGATGCAAAGCATCTGTGAATCATACTCCGGAGGAAATTAGTTATGACCCGCAGCAACGAATCAGCAGAGAATTATTTAGAGACAATACTTATTTTGAGCAGGAAGCTCCCGGTGGTCCGCTCTGTAGACATAGCCAACGAGCTGGGCTACAAGAAATCCAGCATCAGCATTGCCATGAAGAATCTTCGGGAAAAGAACCAGATTACGGTCACCGATGCCGGTTTTATCTACCTCACAGAGGAGGGACAGCAGATTGCAGAGATGATCTACGAGCGACACGAGTTATTATCGGAATGTCTCACCAGACTTGGGGTGGACCCGGAAACTGCTGCCGCAGATGCCTGCCGCATTGAGCATGTCATCAGCCCGGAGAGTTTTGCGGCCATTAAGAAGCACCTTTCCAACCATCCGGATTTTTCTGAAAGTACATAAAATCCAAATAACCAACTGAAAGTTTCCACATAGATTTCGGCTCCTTTGAAGATCTCCGCCTTTTGCCAGCTGGGCACTTCCGCGGTGGCTTCTGCCTGCAGCAGACACTCTCATGATTCCTTCACCTCTACTCTATATCGTTATATGTGTCCAAAAAGTGATGTCTCTCCCCATGCTGCTTATATCCGATGACTGTGTCAAGATTCACATTCTCCACGCTTCGGAAAATATTCATAGGTACATAGGGGTTGTCCTTCTCCAGCTGACGGATCAGTTTCTTCACCTGAGCCCGCTTGGATCCCTTCTCGGTTCCGCCGCAGGAGGCGCAGCTCTCCGTGAACCGGCAGGCACACTGGATAAAATGAAGATCGTTGTATTTCGCCCAGTGGATAATATCCGTTTCCCGGATCAGATACAGTGGCCGGATCAGCTCCATCCCCGGAAAATTGGTGCTGTGCAGCTTTGGCATCATGGTCTGCACCTGGGCGCCGTACATCATTCCCATGACGATGGTCTCAATCACGTCATCGAAATGATGGCCCAGTGCGATCTTGTTACAGCCCAGTTCTCTGGCCTTGCTGTAGAGGTAACCTCTTCGCATTCTCGCGCAAAGATAGCAGGGAGACTCCGTAATATCTGCTACCGTATCAAAGATTTCTGTCTTGAAAACCGTGATGGGCACATCCAGTACCTTTGCATTCTGCAGGATTGTCTCGTAATTGATCTCATTATAGCCCGGATTCATGACCAGGAAAACAACCTCGAAATTTTTCCGTCCGTGGCACTCTAATTCCTGGAAGAGCTTGGCCATCAGCATGGAATCCTTTCCCCCGGAAATACACACGGCAATCTTATCTCCGTCCTGAATCATATCATAGGCATTGATGGACTTGGTAAAGGGACGCCAGATCTGCTTCTTAAACTTTTTGATGATGCTTCGCTCAATGTCCTTTGTGCGCTGCCTCTTCTGTTCCTCTTTCTCCCCGGCATCTTCCTGTTCCATAAGCTCTGACAGTTTTTTCCTCAAATAGGCACGGTATCCTCCCTGGATACTGTAGACTTCAAAGCCCTGCTCCGTCAACTCCTCTGCCAGTTCATCACTTTTCTGCCCGGTATAACAGATCAGATAAATGGGCTGCTCCTTCGACAGTTCCCCCCTATGGGAGAAGAACTCTTCCCAATAAATATTTTCAGCTCCCGGGTAGGTTTCCCGTTCAAAATCCTCTTCTTTTCTTATATCAATGATCCGCTTTTTCCGCTGATCCTGTTCCATCTCATCTACAGATTTACGGTACATCTTCTCTCTGATTCCTTTCCCTCTTAATTCAGACAGAATGTCTGCACCCCATTATAGCATTGTTCCCGTGTACCCACAAGTGGAAGCAGGCTGGAAACTTCCCGGCCCGTGAATTTAATCCTCGCGCTCCCTGATTTTCTTGAACAGCTGTACCCGGTTCCTGATTCCCAGTTTCCGATAAATATTCAAGATATGCTTCTTTAAGGTATTGGCACTGATGGACAGCTGATCACAGATGATATTGCTTTCCAATCCCTGCATCAGCATCCGGAGGATTGTGTTTTCCCGCCTCGTCAGAGCATACTGCTCCACTGCCTCTGTCACCGTCAGTTTTTTCTGATCATCGATGCCACCGGCCTTGTGCCTGTCGATCCGGTAAGTAAGATGATCCTTCAGCATATCCAGGATAAAAATATCGTTGGACTGAAAATTTTCCTTTCCAATGGTACGGTAAAAATGAATCACTCCCAGCAGCTTCCTGTCCTTTGCAATTACCATCTGGAGGGAATAATGCCAGTTGTTGGGTTTAAAAATTTCCTGATAATAGTCCTTCCCGGCACGCGCCTCCTCCGGAATGATATCGGTATCCCGGTAAATCAGTGTTTTACCGCTGCACAGAATTTTCCGCTCCTCATCCAGCTTCTCATAGGCACCGGCAAGAACCGTCTCACAATTTTGCATGACGGGATATCCCAACCGATTTCCATTTGCCGATGCCAGATAGAAATCCGCACTGTCAAAATTAATGAGCAGCTTTAACTGTTCCAGCAGTTCCCCTCTCATCTCGTCAAAATCTTCCATGGTATAGATCTTATATATGATGGTATTTAATACCATCCAGTCATTGGTCTCAAGCGTCTTCATTGTTTCCTCTCCCTGAAAAGAAAAAAGGCGCACCCCCTTAAGGGATACGCCGTCTTTAGCATTTTTATTGGTCTATTTTAACACTTTATAAGAAGAAAATCAAACATTTTTTACAAGTGCTTCTGATGCTGGATCACATCCAAAGCCTCACGGACATTGGAAACTCCCAGCAAGCGGATGTCCTTTCTTGCTGCCAGCCCTTTCATGCTTACTCTGGGAAGAATGCAGGTCTCAAAGCCCAGCTTTGCAGCCTCCTGCACCCGCTGCTCAGCCATGGCCACACCTCGAACCTCCCCGCTTAAGCCAACTTCGCCAAAACAGATGAGCTTCTCGTCAATCACCAGATCCAGCCGGCTGGATAAAAGTGCCAGCACAATGCCCAGATCGATGGCAGGCTCACTGATACGGATTCCTCCCGCAATATTCACATAGGCATCACAGTCAGAAAGCTGGATTCCCAGCCGTTTCTCCAGCACCGCCATCAACAGATTCACCCGGTTAAAATCTGTACCGGTAGCAGTTCTTCTGGGATTGTTGAAAAAGCTGTGGCAGACCAGCGCCTGGATCTCCAGCATAATAGGTCTTGTGCCCTCCATGGAACAGGCCACCACCGATCCGGAGGCGTCCTCGGGCTTGCCGCTTAACATATACTCCGATGGATTCTCTACCTCCACCAGCCCCTGGGAACGCATCTCGAACACGCCGATCTCATTGGTGGAACCAAAACGGTTCTTGACCCCCCGGAGAATCCTGTAGCTTTCGTAACGGTCCCCCTCAAAGTAGAGCACCGTGTCCACCATATGCTCCAGCACTCTGGGGCCAGCCACCACACCTTCCTTGGTCACATGACCCACGATAAATATGCTGATGCCCAGTTCCTTGGCAATACGCATCAGAACGCCTGTGGATTCCCGCACCTGGGAAACACTGCCCGGTGCAGAGCCCGCACTTTCATTGTACATGGTCTGGATACTATCAATGATGACCAGCTCCGGCTGCAGTCTTGTAATTACCTCTCTTATGGTGTCCAGATTCGTCTCACAGAGAAGCTGAAGTTTGTCAGAAAAGGAACCGATTCTCTCTGCCCGAAGACGGATCTGCTGCAGGGATTCCTCCCCGGATACATAGAGAAGAGAGTGCTGACCCGCCGCCAGATTCCTGCACATCTGAAGCAGAAGGGTGGATTTCCCGATTCCCGGATCCCCGCCAACGAGAACCAGAGAGCCCTTGACAATGCCGGATCCCAATACTCTGTCCAACTCCGGGAAACCCGTAGAAATTCTATCCTCCCGGGATGCCTGAATGGCAGAAAGCGGAACCGGCTTCACTTCGGAAGCCGGTCTGAGTTTGCCGGAGGAACTGCGCACCTTCCGGTCCACCGGTTCCTCCACAAAAGTATTCCACTCTCTGCACCCGGGACACTGTCCCATCCACTTGGCAGATTCATATCCACAGTTCTGACAAAAAAATACGCTTGTTTTTGTCTTTGCCATTCTTATCTACGCTCTACCTTAATCACAACGTCCTCTACATCCCCCAGTTCCACGCTGAGGCTTAACTTCCCGCCGAGATTTGTCTTCATGGTTCCTGCGGAATTGCCATTGATGCTGATCTCGTATTCGGTCGCCTCTGCAAGCTCCAGTGTGATCTGTGCGTCCTCCGGTCCTTCCACCGTAAACTCCACAGAATTCTCATCCTGCTTAAAATTCATCACAGCCGTTCCCGGAACAGACTCATACACAAAGAGTCCGTTGCGCTCCAGCTTGGTGATTTCCTTAAAGGTTTTCACCTTGTACTTGTCGCCGTTAAAATCATAATTATCCAGCTTGGATTTGCTGTCCTTTGTGTAATCTCCAAAGCTTAATGTTCCGTCCTGCTCTGTACGGATCAGTTCACTGATTGCAGCCATAATTTCTTTATCCTCCTGTACTTCGGTCTGAAAGTTTTTTCTGCTAAAATTATATCATTTATTTTCTTTCGTGACAACGATTTCCTTGTTCTTTGTGGTGACAATTACCCGGTCTCCTCCACAGATTTCACCACGGATCACAAGCTCGCTGAGCCGATCCTCCACCTCATCCTGCAGCTTGCGGCGAAGAGGTCTCGCCCCGTACTTCCTGTCGTAGGCTTTCTCGACAATATAGGTCTTTGCCGCATCCCTGACCACAAGATCGATCTGGAGCTGTCTTTTGCATCTGTCTGCCAGTTCTCCCACCATGATGGATACGATTTTCTTCATGTCGTCCTGATTCAGGGCGCGGAATACGATGGTCTCATCAATACGGTTCAAAAACTCCGGCTTAAAAATGCGTCTGACTTCTTCCATCACACTGCCCTTCATCCGCTCGTGATCCTGTTTCTCATCATCCTTCGCGCCAAATCCCAGTTTTTTCGGTTCGATGATAGACTGGGCTCCCGCATTGCTGGTCATAATGATGATGGTGTTTTTAAAGTCTACCTTACGACCCTGGGAATCGGTAATATGTCCGTCATCCAGCACCTGCAGCAGAATATTGAACACATCTGGATGAGCCTTCTCAATCTCGTCAAAGAGAATCACGGAGAAGGGATTTCTTCTCACCTTCTCGGAGAGCTGTCCGCCATCCTCATGCCCCACATAGCCCGGCGGGGAACCGATCATCTTGGAGACGCTGTGCTTTTCCATGTATTCCGACATGTCTACCCGGATCATGGAATCCTCATTACCGAAAACAGCCTCTGCCAGTGCTTTGGAAATCTCTGTCTTTCCCACACCGGTAGGTCCCAGAAACAGGAAGGAACCAATGGGGCGCTTGGGATTCTTGAGCCCGACCCTTCCTCTTCTTACGGCACGGGCCACAGCAGATACCGCTTCCTCCTGTCCGATCACACGCTTGTGCAGGGTTTCCTCCAGCTTCTGCAGCCGGGCAGCCTCGCTCTCCGTGAGACGGCTGACAGGAATCTTCGTCCAGCGGGCAACTACATCTGCCACCTCATTTTCTCCCAGCACCGGCATTTTGTTTGCCGCTACCCGGTTCATTTTATTCTTAAGCTTTTCTGCGGATTTCTCCAGCTTCTCGCAGCTTTGCCGAAGCTCATGGGCTGCCTCTATGTCTCCCGCCCGAAGAGCATCTTCCAGCTCCTGCTGTGTCTTATTAAGCTGCTCTCTTAGCTCTGTCAGCCCTTCAGTGCCCTGAAATGCACGAAGCCTCAGCCCCGCTGCCGCCTCATCCATAAGATCAATGGCCTTATCCGGAAGGAAACGGTCATTGATGTAACGGGCAGCCAGATGTACACAGGCGTTAAGTCCCTCATCTGTGATCCGTACCTGATGATGCTCTTCGTACAAGTGCCTCAGTCCCTTCAGGATTTCTTTAGATTCTTCTTCTGTAGGCTCCTCCACCTGTACCGGCTGAAAACGCCGCTCTAATGCCGCATCCTTTTCCACGTATTTGCGGTACTCCTCGATGGTAGTGGCACCGATCACCTGCACCTCACCTCTGGCAAGGGCAGGCTTTAAGATATTGGAGGCATCCAGCGCTCCCTCTGCACCTCCTGCACCAATGATGGTGTGAAGCTCATCGATAAAAAGAAGGACATTTCCGGCCTCTGCCACCTCACTAATGACCTTCTTGATCCGCTCCTCAAACTCGCCACGATACTTTGATTTTGCTACAAGACCGGACATATCCAAAGATACAAGTCTCTTTCCAGCCATCAGTTCCGGGACACTGCCATCCGCCAGACTCTGGGCGATTCCCTCGACAATGGCGGTCTTACCCACTCCCGGCTCACCGATCAGGCAGGGATTATTTTTACCCCTTCGGCACAAAATCTGGATTACACGCCTGGTCTCAGCCTCCCGGCCGATGACAGGATCCAGGCGTCCCTCTCTGGCCAGCGCTGTCAAATCCTTGGAATACTGATCCAAAACCGGTGTCATGGATTCCGTATTTTCCAATCTGCCCCTTTGGATTTCCTCACGATACTTTGCCGGGTCTTCCCCCATTGCTGCCAGAATATCGACAAAGAGTTTCTGTCCGTTGACCCCTATGGTATTTAAGAGGCGGCATGCCGCACAGTCCCCTTCCTTAACAATGGCCAGCAGGAGATGCTCCGTCCCGATCCTGCTGCTGCCAAAACGCTCTGCCAGTTCTCCTGCTCGTTCCAGTACCTCCCTGGTTTTGGGGGTATAGCCGTCCCTCTCCTGAACAGCCACTGCTTCTGCTCCTGTGGAGATCAATTCCTCGATCATCTTCCGCAGGCTCTCCTGTTCTACATTGTTTGCTGCAAGGACCTCTGCTGCGACGCCCGTTCCCTCTCTGAGAAGCCCCATCAGAACATGCTCGGTTCCGATATAATTGCATCCCATAGAGGAGGACAGGCGGCTCGCAAACCCTAATGCTTTCTTCGCCTTGTCAGTATATGGTCTCACTCTCAATTGCCTCCTGTTACGCTATATCTTTATAAATCGATGAACTCCAGTCCATCCTCTTCCTCATCCGTCTGCGCCTGATTCTTTCTGGACTTTCTGCTACGGCGCGGCTTTTTTTGCTCCGGCTCTTCCTCTACCGCTGTTTCCTCCACCGGTGCATCTTCTACAACTGTATCCTCTGTAGATTTCTCTGCCTGCAGGGCTGCTTCTATAAGCTCATCCTCCGGCAGTCCAATCTCCGGCAGTCCAATCTCAGCAATCTCGCCTCCTGAAACAGAGGCAGCCTTCTGTGTTTTTTTCGTTTCCTCTGTTTCCTCTGTTTCTTCTGTTTTTGCGATTTCCGGCTCGCTGAATTTCTGGCCTTCCTCTGTCTCTGTCAGATCATCATCCGGCTCATCCAGGTCCATGAAATCATCCTCCAACTCGTCATCGGAGCCTTTTGCCTTCATCAGCATCAGAACCAGAATAATGACCAGAAGAATGGCAACCACAATAATAAAAGCCCAGAAAATCAGCTTGTTCTCACTCTTAAGATCAAGCAGTGAGCTCTCTCCATCATCTGCCCCGGAACCTGCCGTAAGACTTTGTCCATACCAGCGCAGATACGTGCGCTCCCGGATATCATATTGATACCAGGCATTTTCCCCCATACTGTTCATGGCATAGATCAGACATATATTGGAATTTTCCTCAGAGAAATATGCAGTGACGGTTCCCTTATCCGGAATGGATAGTTCTTTGGGCTCATATCCCTTGGGAAGTGCACTGACTTCTGCCTCAGATACATCCGATACAATGGTAATATAGCCGAATTCCGACTTCAGGCAGACACCCTGTGGGGCAACCTCTGTATCCTTTTGCACCTCTTCTGTGCTAATTTCCTTATCAGATGGTTCCTCCTGTGCCCGTGTCACCTGAATGGTATAGACGCTGGAAGTGCCATTCTCTGCAAGGACTTTGATTTTTATGGTGTTTTCTCCCACAGAAAGACTTTCTGCCCCCTCCACGGACTGTACTTTTGCAGCGCCGTCCTTAGGACTTGCGCTGATATCCAGTGAGGACACGGCATTCTCCACATCCAGCGTATAGCTTAACACATCCGGAGAAAAGGCAGGACTTAATTCCCCTTCTGAAACGGAAAGTGACTGAAGGCTGCTGTCTGCCGACTTCTGGTCCTCCGCTGCCTCATTCTCAATCTTTACGATGGTACTGGCTCCCCCCACGCTGACCTGGTCACCGTCACTGGAGGATGCCCGCGGTGCAGATACGGCAATTCCCGCATCTCCAGAGGCCTTTGCCTCAAAGGTGATCGAAGCGGAACCTCTCTGAGTGGAACCATATTCGCCGATGGACATGGTAACGGTGCCCGCGTTGACACTGGCCTCTTCCGAAGCCTTCACATAGGTCAAAAGCGATGTTGGATAATTGACATTGACCGACGCAGACACCCCGGCCGGAACGGACACCTTAACGGTAAGCTTGTCTCCGATGCGGATGGTCTTGGCGCTGAGTGCGATAATCATATCCTGCGCCCTTACCTGCATATCCGGTACTGCCATAACCCCAAACAGCAGGGCAAATGCCATGACTGCTGCCAGAAGGCGTTGTCTTATCTTAAGTGGTTTTTTCCTTGTTTGCATCTTTTGTCTCCTCTATGGCTTTTCACAGCCCTTTACTTTTTCCGTTCACTGCACACAATACTCAGCTGGTACTTTCTGGTGCTTCCGTTTTCAGCTTTACACCGGATCGTAAAAGTGTTGGTTCCTTTTTTCAGTTTCTTTGGTCCAGTCAGGCTTAGCGTTGCCTTTCCTGAGACAGGTGCTGCCTTGATGGTAATGCTTCCCGTATCCGGAAGGATCAGGGAATACTTTACCTGTGCCCCGGAAAAGTCCGGCGTCAGCTTCTGTCCTGAAACTGTCAGGCTCTTCAGATAATTATTGGGATTTCCGGACTGGGAAAAGGTCACGGCCTTTTCCGGCATATTGCGGTATACCGGAATCCGGAAAACAAAAGCCTGCTGCTTGTCGGCATAGCCCTGTCCCATCTTTCTTCCTTCCGTATATGCCGCCGTCAGGTTTGCCATATATTGGTGCCTGTATAAATTTTTCTGATATACCACATTGAATTTCTGGAAATAAAGGGTATCCTGTCCCATCGCGATATAATTTTTCGCGATTACCTGGGCTCCGCCGGCCAAAGACTTGTATCTGGTATCCCAATTCGCATTCTTCGCGTAACTTAAGCCTTTCTGGATCACCTGGGTCGTGCTTGTTCCGGCAGCTCCCACATTAAAAAAGTTGTAGCAGCCCTCATATCCCTTGTAGGTTCCGGAAATCATGCTGCTGGTTCCCTTCAGTCCCTGCTCCTGTCTGACGCGGGAGGCAAGGTGATAAGGGCTGACCCCGGTACTGCATCCAATCTCCATAAGAGCCGCTGCATAATCCAGTGTGGTACCGTCCGCATCCTCCACCGGATTTTCCATGAAAGTCGAGGACAAAATCGCCTGAACCCCCTCTATGGTCTGGGAATCACTATAGCTTAAGCTTTCGAACTGGAAAATATCCGTCTCATTCAGGAAATTCCTCGGATCCATATAGTAGGCAATATAATCGGGATTCGCCGCCACCCATGAGGAACCGTCGTAAACGGTCCAGGTATTGGTCTCCCAGTCGTAGGCGCCCTCTGCCGTAGATTTCTTGGAATCATCTGCGCTCTTGGCCACCAGATTGACGCCGTTGACACTCTCCTGCTCCAGAACCGTATTCCACTCCAGACCCGTATCCACCGGCTCAAATACCCACTGGGGATAACTCTCATGCAGGGAAGTCAGTAAGCTCACATAACTCTGGGGAAACCCCTGTGCCAGCAGCGACTCCTTATAGTCTGTCCCAAGGGTCTTGGCTGCGGTATCCACGCACATGGCCTGCAGCAGCGACGTAACAAGAACAGCGCCTGTAAGGAGTGCTGTGGCTGTACGTTTTTTATTTCTTAACATAGATTCTATGCCCCTTTCCAAATAACTGCACTGCTCTCATTATATAAAACATTGGATTCTCCGTCAATGCGCATTCCTGTGCTCATCGTCTTTTTTTTGGACGTCCCATCAAAAGCAGCGCACCATAGAGACAGCCGGTCAGTCCCACCAGCATGCCTGCAACATCCCCCGTGCGCATGCGATCCAGACAAACGCCTGCACAGGCGCTACCCATGGCCAGAAGTCCGATAGCTGTCATAAATGCCCCCATAGCCAGCAGTAAAAGCATTTTTCTGTCTGCGTGTCCGTTTTTCATTCTGATTCTCATTGGTATACCCTCCTGTCACTGGTTTCTTTTTCTAAAACTATACAGGTTTGGTAGGGTAATAAAACGGACTAATTATTTTTCCGGGCAGAAATAATATTGGTCTCCCGGATAATGTAATGTGGTCTGTTCTTGACCTCCATATAGGTTTTGGCAATATACTGCCCCATAATTCCCATACAAAACAGCTGAATCCCGCCCATAAAGGTGATAATGCACACCAGTGAGGGCCAGCCGGCTACCGGATCCCCGAAGACCAGCGCCCGGATAACCTCCACCACAATGGCCAGGAAGGACAACACCGTAAAGAAAAGTCCCAGAAAGGAGGAAATCCGAAGGGACTGGTCCGAGAAATTCATCATCCCGTCAATGGAATAGCGTACCAGCTTAAAGAAACTCCACTTGGTTTCCCCGGCTGCCCGCTCCACGTTCTCGTATTCCAGCCATTTCGTTTCGTAGCCTACCCAGGCAAAGATTCCCTTAGAAAAACGGTTATACTCACTGACCGAAAGCACCGACTCCACCATTTCCCGCTTCATCAGGCGGTAATCTCTGGCTCCGTCAGCGATATCTACATTGCTAAGCCGCCGCATCAGCTTATAGAAACACCGGGCGCAAAAGGAACGGATCGGTGGTTCTCCCCTTCTGGTGACTCTTCGGGTTGCCACATTATCGCACTGGCCGCTGTCAAGCATCTGAACCATCTTAGGAAGGAGCGCCGGCGGATCCTGCAGATCTGCATCCATCACGGCAACATAATCTCCCGCAGCATTGGACAGCCCCGCGTAAAGAGCCGCCTCCTTTCCGAAATTTCTGGAAAAGGAAACATATCGCACCCTTTCATCCTTCGATGCGAGATCCTTGATTTCTTCAAGGGTTGCATCCTTCGAACCATCATTGACAAACAAAAACTCCATCTCATTATTCACAAGCTCCCGGGAAACCTTATTCAGCTCCCGGTATAGAATTCTGACGGTCTCCTGTTCGTTATACATGGGAACCACAATACTGATTTTCTTCTTATCCATGGCTTTTCCTCTTTTTTCTCAGTTTTCCTACCCAAAGGCTGATCCCCGCAAGGGCAAGTGCCGCAGCGCTGACCATGGTCCCGGCGTAAAGCCCCGGCGTGGTGTAGGTGAGGGCGATCCTGTGCTCCCCCTCTTCCAGATGAACCGCGATCAGTGCATCCTTAAAGGGCTGTATTTTGGTTTC
Source organism: uncultured Lachnospiraceae bacterium (assembly GCA_900316805.1). Lineage (GTDB taxonomy): Bacteria > Bacillota > Clostridia > Lachnospirales > Lachnospiraceae > Roseburia. The sequence continues at coordinate 21,559 of ONEJ01000039.1, read as the reverse complement.
TTTTCCATCTACCAAAAGGCTCCAGCCCTCATCTGCCGGAATGGAGATCACCAGCCGCCCTGGCGCCTTCACGGAAACGGTTCCCTCCACCCTCCGGTCTGTCACGATATCCGGCTTCAGTACCGTCTCCTTTAAGGCTTCATAAGCCTCCTCAAAGATCCGCATATTCAGCCGGTATACGGTAAAATCCACCGTTTTCGCGTCCTGTCCGGTAATGTGGATTTCGTCTCCCGCTTTGCATTCTCCAAGATTTAGCAGATACCGGTGGGAGGTCTTTGCGTATTTCTGTTTCCACCCGTCCTGTCTGGTAACCGTCAGCCGGTCAGAACTGCAGGAGGGATAAGCGGCATAATAATAACCGTCCTCTGCAATGTCGATTCTGGTATCTCCCACCTGGTTTGTCACCGTGCACAGTGCCGGATAAAGCAGTTCCCCTTCCGCTCCAAGGGAAATGGCCAGGGAATTGAGAGAATCAATACGGTCACTTCTTGAATCCCTCCAGCCCATAATGGCCTCTTCGTCTATCATCCATCCAAGGGGAAGGCAGTAGTTGTTCCGATACAGATAATTTCCGTCACAGCTTCCCACCAGTGTCCGAAGCTCACTCTCCTCACAGGCATTGTCCGAAAGCATATAGCGGACGGAAAACATTGCGGAAGAAAGGGGCGTTGCACCGTTATAGCAGTAAAAATTTTTACCCCCCTCCATATACAGACTCTGGTACAGATGACTCACATCCAGATTCATCAGGGAGGAAAAAATCGTTGCAGAAGGATACCCGTACAAAGCGTCATCATTTTTCGTCTTTCTTCCCGTATCCTCTATGCGGTAAAAGCCCCCGCCATTTTCCTCATTGTCCCGGTCTGCCAGTTCCATCAGTCTCTCATAAGCCTCTGTCTTGTCCCGGTAAAAGGTCCTGCTGGTCACCTCAAGGCCTGTAACCGCCATATTGATGACAAGCTCCCCCACCGCCGTACAAAGGATAAATCCGGTGAGGAACTGCCGGTAAGCCGGAACCCTTACCAGCTTAAGCAAAAGCAGCAGAAGCACATACACCAGAAGAAACAACACCGTGATCACAGTAGATGCTGTCCCGGTCACAGCCTCATCCGTCTCCGCCGCACCAAAAAGCAGCAACAGAACCGCCACCGCCCCTGCCAGCAGAATATGCCAGCCCTTTGTCCCCTTCCACTTCCGCACCGTGGCAAAGCCCATGGAAAGCAGCAGAAAAATAAACAGAAAGGACTGTCTTCCCGGAAGCCCCTGGGGGAAATGCATGCCATGCCAGATAAAATCCAGCTGGTTCTGGGCAAAGCTGATCAGAAAGAAAACCGCAAGGAGAAGTCTGGGGATCTTTTCCTTCATAGAAATCCTCCGGTTAAGCATATACAGCCAGATTAGAACAAGCGTAAAGGCCCCCGCATAGAGATTGGGCCAGTGGTCGTTTCCCATATATCCGTCGGCGGTCACTGCCATCCGGGAAAACTCTGCCACCACCGGGAAATACCACTCTGCCGCTTTGGGGAAAGAATCTCCTGCGGAGCCCGATACCGAAAGCAGTTTGATCTCCGGGAAAAGCAAAACCGCTGATGAAGCTCCCGCCAGCAGAGAATACAAGCTAAACCGAAGGAACGCCCCGATCCTTTTTCCTTTGTTCTGCACAAAAAGAAGTGCAAAATCAAACACCAGAAAGATACAGATCATGATGGAAATATAGTAATTGGAAAAAATGGACAACGCCAGTGTCACAAAATATAACCCCGGCTTTTGTTCCTTTACCAGCCGCTCCAGCCCCACGACAACCAGAGGGAACAGGGCAACGGAATCCATCCACATGATATCCCAGCTGTAGGCAGCCACGAATCCGCTTAGTGCATAGGAAGTGGAAAACACCAGTGCCGGCAGCACAAGATTGTCATGCATACGGCCATCCTTTCCCACCATCCGGTAATGATATTTCAGGAATTGGAAAAAGAAAAGGCCGCACAATCCGATCTTCAGCAAAATCATCAGGGTCATAAACTCAATAACCAGATTCTGCGGGCAGAACACCAAAAGAAGGTTCAAGGGGCTGGAGAGGTAATAGGCATACAGGGACACAAAGTCCGAGCCCAGCCCAAGCCGGAAGGAGTACTGCATGCTTCCGCCATTCTTCAGCTTGTCCATAAATTCTGTAAAAAACGGGCAGTACTGGTGATACATATCCATATTCAAAATACAGTTTTCGCCAAAGGGATACACACCGTTCGCAATACAGATGCACACACAGATAAGAAACGGAATGCAAAATGCCGCCGCCTCACAGATCCGGTTGTGTTCCCTGACAAATTTTCTCATTGACGATTCCTCTCAAACAATTGATAGTACTGAAGCTTCTTATAGGTCAAAAGCACATCCGAATCCACTGTGGCACTCTCCTGCTGCCCCGCTGCCGACAGCACCGGATAGGATTCCTGCAGTTCTAACAGATAATTCTGATAGGCGCTGGTGGGAACCCCTGCCGCCTCCAGAACCTGAGCCGCCAGATAATTGAGGCTCGTGTTTTTCCCGGAGGCCTCAGGGATGTCATAATTGGCCCATACCAGATAAGGAACCTGGTATCTGAGGGAAGGATCCTCCTTAAGCACCCCCGCGGTCAACGGATCCCTGTAAAAAGGTGCTGCCACAGCATCTGCCGGCTGATGATCCCCGAAAAATACAATGATCGTTTTCTCCTCTACCCCCTCAAAATAATCTATCAAATCCTCCAGTGCCTGGTCACTGCGATGAACCAGCGTTAGATACTGATCCAGCTGCGAACTGTCGTATCCACTGTGAATATCCACCGAAAGATCCGGATATTCCTCTGTGTAGCCGCCGTGATTCTGCATGGTCACATTGAACAGAAACATAGGTTTTCCCGTCTCCTTCTGTTCAAAGGTTTCGATGATATGCTGCATATCCGATGCGTCACTGACATATTTGCGCAGATAGCTTTTATTCTCGTAGTCCTGTAGAAAATCCATATGGTCAAAGCCCAGCAGCGGATACACCTGATTGCGGTTCCATCCGCTCTCCCCATAGGGGTGCTGGGCGTAGGTTTCATAGCCAAGGCTAATCAGATAGGATGCCAGAGAAGGGGTATCCCCTTTGATATACTGCTGGTAGGGAATGCTCCCCGCCGGAAGAAAGGCCATGGTATTGCCCGTCAGGAATTCAAATTCTGAATTGGCGGTATTGCCGCCGCACACAGACACCTGGGCATAACCCGTAATGGCATTGTCAGCCCCCTGCTGCATCCTCTGCATAAAGGGCATCACCTCTTCGTTGGTATTAAGATTCCCCAGCACCGACAGATCGGAAAAGGCTTCATCCATTATCACGATGATATTGGGCAGATCTGTGGCATCTTCCGATTCTGCGGTATCTTCCTGTCCCTCATATTTTTCCAGAATCTCCTCTGCCTCCGAAGCGTCATATCCCTTTGGTTTATCCACCACCACATAGGCCAAATCCATGGCAAAGGTTACTGCCATGCCGTTCACCTTCGTCATATAAGCCGGGGTAAACAGAAAGGGATACAGATAATGCTTTGTCTGAAATTCCTCCTGCTGCAATAGATGCACAAAAAAGCACAGACCGGACATAGCCAGCAACGCCGCACCGATCCGCACCCTGACGTAAAGCCTTGGTCCCCGCCGAAGCATAACAACGGAGAGAACGATCAGCGCCACAAACCCCAGGGTCACAAGGATCACCCGCGTCGTTGGTGTAAAATCATAATTTCCCATGACAGATGCCGCTGTTCCCACAGAAAAAATATCCCAGGGCACAAAGGGCGTGGACCGAAAGGCCATCACATAATGGTTCACCAGTCCAAAAATCATCGTGCACAACAACAATACGCTGCCGGCAATATGCATCCTTCCTATCACAAAATAAAGACAAAAGGCCAAAAGCTCCAGCAGGAGAATGTTAAACCATATGGCCTGGGACCGCACCTCCACAAAGGCATTGTGTTCGTAGGCCTCCATCAAAAAAAAGGCAATCATCGGCAGAAGCAGAAAAATTCCCCATTCCAGAAATATTCCTTTCCCCCGCTTTTTCGCCTGTTCCTGCATTTCGTCCATTTCATACTCCTTACGGCCTGCCTTTTGACTTTCTCAGAAGCCATGATATTCCATTATAAAAAGGCAGGTGTCCTGTCAAATTGTACCACACCTGCCTGTATTTTTGAACGAAATTCACAGATTTTTCAGAAACATATTTCATCTTACGAAAACTTCCCACATGGATCTTCCCACAGTCCCCGCCTGCCACCGGTAGTAGGAGACTGTGGGAAGTTTTCATAGTCTTAGTAATTGGACAATACCAGACGATCCCGGCAGGTGCGGTCCATCCGGTCGATAACCTGACGGGCCTGTCCGTATCGGTGGGGATTGATGGAAATCACCCAGATTTTGTCCGCTCCTTCATAAGCATCCCTCTTGAAAAACGGAATCCTCCTGCAATTCTTCGTAAAAGGGATTCGTTCCTCCAAAAGTGCCTCCACCGTCTTGCTCCCCACCCTGCTGTTGGTGGTACGGCAAAGCTCAACGTCATGATCTTTGTAATTACCAAGCTTTTTTGTCATTGTCTTCTCCTATCTTAACCTGTACTTTCTTCCCGAGTCCATCTGCTACCTTCACCAGAAATTCCAGACTTGGGTTGTATCTTCCGCTCTCCAGCCGGGAGATGTTGGATTTCTTCGTTCCGACACGCTCCGCCAAAAGCTCCTGGGTCATTCCAAGGGACTTGCGAACCCTGCGAAGCTGCCCCGCCACATCCTTAAGCACTGCTTCATCCGCCGCCATATGCTGTTCCTCCGTTTTCGTCCATCGGGATATCTGTAGCTGAGAAACTGCACATACATCCCATTTCTCCTTATTAAAGTTATCATATATGATAACTTTTGTCAATTAAGAAACCACAAAATAATCCGAAAAAACAACTTGCAATCCCAAGATTCTTATGCTAATATAATATTTGTTCGTGCCGGCATGTCGGAATTGGCAGACGAGGCAGACTCAAAATCTGTTGATGGCAACATCGTGTGGGTTCAAGTCCCACTGCCGGCATTAAAAAAACCTCAGGTTTCATTCGAAACCTGAGGTTTTTTTCATAATTTCCCGATTCGTTGCTGCACTGTTATTTTCCTATCCCGTGCTTTTGGGACTTCTTATTCTGTTATCTTAATATCTTCAAAACAATCGAAGGTTGCGAAGTAATCCTCCGGGGTCTCCGCACGGCGGATCATCTGTACACTACCGTCTTCCTTCAACAGAAGCTCTGCGGAACGCAGACGTCCGTTGTAGTTGTATCCCATGGAGAAGCCGTGGGCTCCGGTATCGTGAATTACCAGATAATCTCCCATATCGATCTTTGGCAGATTTCTGTCAACTGCAAACTTATCGCAGTTCTCACAGAGACTTCCGGTCACATCATAGACATGGTCACAAGGTGCATCCTCTTTGCCCAGTACCGTAATATGGTGGTAAGCCCCATAGATGGCAGGACGCATGAGATTTGCCGCACAGGCATCCACACCAATATACTCCTTATAGATATGCTTCTCATGGATCGCCTTTGTTACCAGGCAGCCGTAAGGTCCCAGCATAAAACGTCCCATCTCGCAGTAGATTGCCACATCCCCAAGACCTGCCGGTACCATAACCTCATCAAATGCCTCATGAACACCTGCTCCGATCACGGAAATATCATTCGGCTCCTTATCCGGGGTATACGGAATACCAACGCCGCCGGAAAGATTGACGAATGTAATGTCACAGCCGGTCTTTTCCTTCAGCTCTACCACCAGTTCAAAAAGCTGTCTGGCAAGCTTCGGATAATACTCGTTGGTTACGGTGTTGCTGGCTAGGAAAGCATGTACGCCAAACTTCTTTGCGCCCTTGCTCTTTAAGATCTTGAAAGCCTCAATCAGCTGATCCTTCGTCATTCCGTATTTGGAATCTCCCGGATTATCCATGATACCGTTGCTCAGTTCGAAAACACCGCCCGGATTATAACGGCAGCTGATGGTCTCCGGAATATATCCGATGGTCTCCTCCAGAAAATCAATGTGGGTAAAATCATCCAGATTGATGATGGCTCCAAGCTTGTCTGCATATGCAAATTCCTCTGCCGGGGTATCATTGGATGAGAACATGATATGCTCACCGTCAAAGCCGCAGGACTTTGCCATCATCAGTTCCGTATAGGAGGAACAGTCACAGCCCATATCATACTCCTGCAGAATCTTTAAAATATATGGATTCGGTGTTGCCTTTACTGCAAAATATTCACGAAAATTCGGATTCCATGCAAAGGCTTCCTTTACCTTCTTTGCATTTTCCCGAATCCCCTTCTCATCATATAAATGAAATGGTGTCGGATAGGTCTTTACAATTTCTTCTATCTGGCTTTTTGTTACAAAAGGTTTCTTTTCCATAATGTCACTCCTTTTCACGCTTTGAAATCTATGCTACAACAATCAGCCGCCAAATTCAAGCAATTTTCGACTTTTCCTTTTATTTTTCCTCGTATTGTGATACTATTTTGTCAGATTACAGGATAAAGGACGGGGTTTTATGAGTGTAACGATTTTACCATACATAAAAGAGACCAAAACAGCTTCTGTTTCATCTTCCACAGCAGCCGGGAAGTCCTCTGCCGCCACAGCCGGAAGCCAAACCGAATTCCGCGAGATTCTCGAGGCCGAAAAGCGAGCCCGCGAGGCCATGGCGGTCGATGCCATGATCGAAGAGAGCAAATCCGGGGGCGTGTCCGGTGATGCCATCCAAAAGCTGCTGGGATTCCGGCCGCAGGCAGTGGCAGGCTCTGACATTTCTTCTACTGCTTCTGCCGGTTCAGTTTCCGGACCCACTGCGTCCAAAGACTCTGCGTCCAGTGCCTGTGCAGCCTCCGGCACTGCGAATTCCTCAGACACTGCCTCCAGTTCATCTGCTGCCGGAACGACAGATACCGGCACTTCCACAACCGCTTCCTCAAAGACTGTGAGGGGCTGTCCTGCGGAGTTGGAAGATGATTTTAAAGAAGCTGCAGCCACCTATGGTGTGGATGTAAACCTCTTAAAGGCTGTCGCCAAAGCTGAATCCGGCTTCAATGCTTCAGCCACCAGTTCTGCCGGCGCCATGGGTGTCATGCAGCTCATGCCTTCCACCGCTAAGAGTCTGGGCATTTCGGACGCCTACAACGCCCATGACAACATTATGGGGGGCGCCAGGGTTCTTTCCCAGAATCTGGATCGCTATGACGGTGATATTTCTCTGGCTCTGGCCGGATATAACGCCGGCTGCGGCAACGTGGACAAATACGGCGGCATTCCGCCCTTTAAAGAGACCCAGAACTATGTAAAAAAAGTGTTGAACTACTACAACGGTCTTTAAACTTCCCACATAACAAAGACAAAAAGAGCCGGGCAGTTCTGCCCGGCTCACACTGCCACCCAATCAATCTTTGGATTCAATCACCAGAAGTTTCCCCTCTGTGAAAGAAATCACCGCTTCCGCTTCCTGAATTTCGTTGCTGATTCCCAGGGAATTAAATCCTCCCATGGTGTAATCCGAAAGGGGATATTTAAAGCCGGTCAGTGTCACACCCCGGACCTGATTCGAATACGGAAGTAGTGAAACATATCTGCCGTATTGCTCCTCTTTCTTCAGAATCAGGGGACTGTCAATCATCCGGATCCGGTTGTGGGGATCCAAAATACACATGGACACCTTTTCCTCAAGCCCAATGCCCAGAAGACAAATATTCCCCAGCACATGATCTATTCTCGTACCGGTTGCCCCCACAATGGTAATGTCGTCTGCATCTCTTCGAATGGCTTCCCGAATGGCAAACTCTGTATCCGTATCGTCCTTTTCCGGATTTAAGGCACAGAGGTCAATCTGTTCAAACTGCCGGAAATAGGCAAGAGCCTCTGACTCTGCCGAGTCGAAATCTCCCACGATCACATCCGGTTTGGTATGAATACGGTGAAAGCAGTCCATGCCGGAATCTGCCGCCATCAGCACATCAAAGCCACCGGTCTTTATCAGTTCTGTCACAAAAGAATCCTGTGTATCTCCACCGGACACAATCAGAAACTTCATAAATTACCTCACTTCTTTCTCTTTCAAAACCGACAGAAAACTCTCTGTATTCTGGCGGATATCTCCCCGGAACACCGCTGATCCAGCCACAATGATATTGGCCCCGGCTTCAAGGACCTGACGCACGTTAGCCAGGGTAATTCCTCCGTCCACCTCTATATCAGTCTTTAGTGACAGGTCATTCAACAGCTGCTTTAATTCTCTTACCTTATCGATGGTGTAGGGAATCAACTCCTGGCCTCCAAAGCCCGGATTTACTGTCATGATCAGCACCATATCTACCTTGGGAAGTATATGACGGATTAAATCAACCGGTGTGGATGGATTCAGGGCAACTCCCGCAAGCACTCCCTGCCTTTTGATTTCCTCAATGGTCCGGTCCAGATGTCTGCAGCTCTCCGCATGAACGGTGATCAGATCTGCCCCTGCCTGCGCAAAATCCCTGATATAGCGGATCGGCTCGTCAATCATCAGATGCACGTCAAACAGGCGCTCTGTACAGGAACGAATAGACCTGATAACCGGACATCCAAAGGAGATACTTGGTACAAAGCTTCCGTCCATCACATCGATATGGACATAATCTGCTCCAGCCTCATCCAAAAGCCGGATCTGTTCTCCCAGCTTTGAAAAATCTGCTGACAATATTGATGGTGATAAACAGTTCATAAGTACCTCCTAATATCTGCGTCTCTGCTTCATTTCCTCATAGAAAAGAACATAGTGCTCATAGCGTTCCCTGCTGATCTTCCCCTGCTCCAATGCCTCTTTTACGCCACAGCCCGGCTCCGAGATATGGCTGCAGCAAGTAAAACGGCACTCCGGTTCATAGGGAACAAACTCCGGAAAGCAGATCCAAAGCTGCTCCGGTTCAAGCCCCGGTATCTCCAGCGAACTGAATCCCGGAGTATCCATAATATAGGTATCTTCCGATATGGCAATCAGTTCCGAATGCCTGGTGGTATGTTTGCCCCGCTGGATCTTTTCGCTGATTCTTCCGGTCTCCATGGACACCTGATCCTGGGTCAGATTGACCAGAGAGGATTTTCCCACGCCGGAGGGACCCGCAACGGCAGTCGTGCGGCCTGCCAGCAGTGCCTTCAGCCTGTCCGTATTCTTTCCGGTTTTTACGCTGGTAAAAAGGATTTCATATCCCGCAGCTGCATAAATAGCGGCAAGTCTCTCCTCCTCTTCCTCAGAGATCAGATCACATTTGTTAAAACAGATTACCGCCGGTACCTTCTGGTATTCCATCATACACAAAAAACGGTCCAGAAGATTCAGGTTTGGCTGGGGCTTTGCTGCTGCAAAGATCACAAGCGCCTGATCAATATTGGCCACTGCCGGCCGGATCAGCTCATTTTTCCTTGGAAGAAGTTCCTCGACATTTCCGGTATGCTCCTTCTCATCCAAAACTGCGATCCGTACATCATCCCCCACCAGTGGCTTTTTTTTCTGATTACGAAAAATTCCCTTTGCTTTACATTCATAAATTCCGGTTCCCGCTACGTGCACGTAGTAGAAACCGGAAATTCCTTTTACGATCTTTCCCTGCATGGATTTATTTACTGTTTCTGAAACTTCACGGCATGGCTTTCCGTCTTTGTAGTCGTATCAGAAAGTCCTTCCTCATCAATGGTTTCAATGGTCCAGACAATGGTTACGGTACCTGAATCACATTCCATGTCACTGGCGGAGACTGTAATCGCCTCACTGGTATCCATAGCCCCGCTGTCATAGGTTACGCCATCGCTGCCCACCAGAGAGTATTCCACGCTGACCGCATTCGCCGGTGCATTGTAGGTCTTGCTGAAGCTGTAGCTCTTCTCTTCTACACCAAGGCTTACGGTAATGGTAACCGTGGAGTCTGCCGGAACAAGCTTTTCACCGGCAATGGACTGTCCAATGACAACACCGGCTTCCACCGAATCACTGTATTCCTCCCTGACATGCGCCTTAAGTCCTGCTTTCTCCAGCATGGAGACTGCCTGACTCTTTGATTTTCCGGTCACGGAAGGAACCTTTACCGATTTCTTTCCCTGGCTGATGACGAGGGTTACCGTACTGTCCTTCGTGACGCTGGTGCCGTAAGACGGATTCTGGGAAATAACCATTCCGGCTTCCACACTGTCAGAATACTCATAATTCTTAGATACCTTAAGACCGGAATTCTGAAGGATGCTCACTGCTTCCTGCTCAGATTTCCCGGTTACACCCTGTACAATAACATTTTCCTGATTATTATCGCTACTGAAATCTACATTCTGATCTCCGGCAATGATCACATTCACTGTGGTCCCCTTGGAAACCATGGTTCCGCTGGTGGGATCCTGCCCAACAATTGTTCCCTTCGGCAGATCCGACTTCTGCTCTGCAACAACAAACATATACAGACCCTGCTGCTCCAGAAGCTGCTGTGCCTCCTCCTGGGATTTGCCGTATACATCCTTGACTGCAAACATCTCCTCCTCAGACTGCGTCTGGGTTTCTGTCTGACTTTCCGTCTGTGTCGGTTCAGAATCCTCCTGCTTTCCGCTGAAACGGAACAATCCAAAAAAGCTGCCAATCAGGTAAATAATGACAATGAGAATCACTGCCGCAACAACGATGCCAAGAATCGTAACCACCTTATCCATCTTCGGATTTAATCCCTCATCATCGTCATCATCCTCGTCGTCATCATCCTCATCCACCCCATCATTGCTTCTGACCGGATAGGGTTTCTCCGCCACAGGCTCGTTTTCCACGCTGCCGCTGATGCCGCGGTCCTTGATCTGCTTTAATTCGTCCTCACTGATGACCTTTGTCTTTCCGTTATCTACAAGGGGAGCAATCATAACAAAATCCTCGTCCGGATGAGCAAGGGATTTTCTCAGGTCATTTAACAGCTCTCCAATGGTCTGATAACGGCGATCCGGATTCTTCTGGGTACATTTCAAAATAATCTTCTCTAAGCTGATCGGAAGTTCTTTGGCATACATGCTGGGTGGTGTCATCTCCTCCTGCAGGTGCTGGATAGCCACTGCCACCGTAGTATCCCCGTCAAAGGGCACTCTTCCGGTAACCATCTCATACATCACAATACCCAGAGAGTAAATATCGCTTCTTCCGTCCACAAAGCCGTTTCTGGCCTGCTCCGGGGAGGAATAATGAACCGAGCCCATCACATCGGAGCTGATGGTATTGGAGGATGCCGCTCTGGCGATACCGAAATCCGTTACCTTTACTTTACCCTCTGTGGAAATAATAATATTCTGTGGCTTAATATCCCGATGGGTGATCTGCTTATTGTGAGCAGCCTCAATGCCCCGTGCCACCTGAATGGCGATGCTGACAGCTTCCTTAAAGGACAACTGCCCTTTCTTCTCAATATATGTCTTAAGGGTAATTCCCTCCACATATTCCATCACAATATAGTGGAGTCCCTCTTCGCTTCCTACATCATAAATATTGACAATATTCGGATGTTCCAGCCCTGCAGCCGACTGGGCCTCCGTGCGGAACTTTGCAACAAAGCTCCTGTCCTCGGAAAATTCCGGCTTTAACACCTTGATGGCAACAAAACGCCCAAGAATGTGATCCTTGGCCTTATATACATCGGACATTCCGCCCGCACCGATTTTACTGACAATCTCATAGCGATCGCCCAAATATGTCCCAACTGTTAACATGCTTTCACCTCATTATGAAAATGACTCTATGATCATTACCGTAATATTATCCTTGCCTCCCGCGCGGTTCGCTGCATTCACCAGCTTCTCCACCCGTTCTTCGATTGGAGCATCCTCCGTCACAATCTCCCGGATCACGGAATCATCCACCATATTCGTCAATCCGTCCGTACAGAGCAGAATGCGATCCTCCGGTGTCAGATCCACCTCAAAGAAATCTGCCTCCACATGCTCTGATGCACCGATTGCACGGGTAATGATATTCTTGTCCGGATGCGCCTTGGCCTCCGCGGCTCTCATCTCACCGATTCGGACCATCTCCGCTACCAGAGAATGATCTCTTGTAATCTGACGCATTTCTCTTCCTACAAGATACAGTCTGCTGTCCCCGACATTTGCCACATACAGCTTCCCGTCAATAATAGTGGCTGCAACCACCGTGGTTCCCATACCACGCTTGGTCTCATCCTCCATGGCCTCCTCAATCAGAAGCCGGTTTGCAACCTCAATCGCTTCATTTAAAATTGTAACTGGTTCCTCTTCCGGATTTCTGGACACGGATGCCACGATACGCTGGGTCGTATAGCGGGATGCATAATCCCCGGCCTTATGACCACCCATACCATCGGCAACAATGTATAAATTCGGGAGATTCCCAACGGGTTCATCCGATGCGAAAAAGTAATCCTGGTTCATTTCCCGCATGACGCCTGTATCCGTTATGGAATACGTCTTCATACGCTTTATCCTTTCTCATATAAAACAAAACACAATGCCCCATCTTCTGTCCATATTAGCACATAGACGCATCATATGCAAGAACAACGTAACCTCCACCGGGAGGTGATATTTACGATTTTTGTTAATGACCAATCCCTGCAGTAACCATTTTGTATCAAAGCTCCCTGTGGGTGACGGCGTACTTCCTTCTCAACTGGCCGCAGGCCCCATCGATATCCCGCCCCATCTCACGGCGTATGGTGACATTGATGCCGCTGTGCTCCAGTTTGTGCTGAAAGGCCAGAATCGCATCCCGGTTCGACTGCACATAATCTCTCTCCTTGATCGGATTGACCGGAATGAGATTTACGTGGCAGTTCATCCCGGCGATCAAAGCCGCCAGTTCTCTGGCATCCTCATCAGTGTCATTGACATTTCCCACAAGACTGTATTCAAAGGTGACTCTCCTGCCGGTCTGGGCAAAATAGTATTTGCAGGCGTCTATAACCTCATGAATATCATATTTGTTGGCCACCGGCATCAGCTCCAGACGCTTTTTCTGATTGGACGCATGCAAGGACAATGCCAGCGTGATGGATAATTTTTTATCCGCAAGCTCCCTGATCTTGGGGACAATTCCGCAGGTGGAAACCGTCACATTCCTCTGGCTGATATTCAGACCATTTTCATCCGTCAGGATTTCTATAAATTTCAACAGATTGTCGAAATTATCCATGGGTTCCCCGGTTCCCATTACCACCACATTGGAGATCCGCTCCCCGATATCCTTTCCAATGGCATAGATCTGATCCAGCATCTCCGAAGGTGTCAGCCCCCGCACCAGCCCATCCAGGGTGGAAGCGCAGAACTTACAGCCCATCCGGCAGCCCACCTGGGAGGAAATACATACCGAGTTTCCGTGCTTATAGCGCATCAGCACGCTCTCGATCAGATTTCCATCTCCCAGGGCAAACAGATACTTTCTTGTGCCGTCCAGTCTGGAAACCTGAACCTGTTCCTTCTTAAGTGCTGTGATCCTGCAGCTATGCTCCAGCTTTTCCCGCAAAGCTTTGGAGAGATTGGACATTTCTTCAAAAGAATTCACCTGCTTCACATGAAGCCACTCATAGATCTGCCTGGCCCGGAAGCTCTTTTCCCCCATTTCCGTCAGAAGTTCTTCCAGTTCTGTCCGATTTAAGGATTTGATATCTGTTTTTTCATTCATCTTTTTTCACCAATTTCGCCAGGAAAAATCCATCGTTTCCGACTTCCCCTGGATACATCTGCCGCATCATTTCCAGAGAGAACTCCGAATGCTTGGAAAGAAACCAGTCCACGTTCTCCTCATTTTCTGACTTTCGAATCGTGCAGGTGCTATAGAGAAGTATCCCCCCCGGCTTTACATAATCATGAACCACATTTAAAATCTGCCGCTGCAAAAGTGCCAGTTTCTCTGCCTTCTCCTTCGTCATCTTATAGCGGATGTCCGTCTTCTTTGCCATAACACCAAGGCCGGAACAGGGCAGGTCGCAAACCAGCACGTCTGCCTTCTCATGGGATGCTTCATCATAAACCAGGGCATCCTGCTGCACCGCCATCATATTGGAAAGACCATGGCGGATACGGTTCTCTTCCATGAGCCCCACCTTGTACTCCGTCAGATCCCTGGCCTCTACCATGCCGGTGCCCTGCATCAGCTCCGCCATGTGGGTGCTTTTTCCTCCCGGTGCGGCGCAGACGTCAATGACATAATCTCCCGGCTTCGGCTCGGCAGTCTCTGCCACCATCATGGAGCTTACATCCTGCACATAAAACAGGCCTTCCGCAAAACTGTCAAGGCCTGCCAGGTAATCGAATCCGGAAATGGCAAAGGCGTAGGGAATTCCCGGAATCTCTTCTACCTGCACACCTTCTGCCTCCAGCTTTCTCCGAAGTTCCTCCGGCGTGCACCGGCTTAGATTCGTCCTCACCGTGAGTTTCTTTTCCAAAGACTTTTTTTCTGAAAATTCCTTCAGGATCTGAATGGTCTTGTCCCTGCCATAATCCAGACACCACTCCTCGATGATCCATTCCGGCATGGAATAGCGAACACTGAAAGCCTCCACCGGATTTTCTGACTCCTTTGGCCAGACAATCTCCTGTTTCTTTCTTGCGACCGTCCGGAGCACACCGTTGACAAAACCGGATAAACCGCAAAATCCCCGCTTTCTGGCAAGTTTAACCGCCTCGTTGATGGCAGCGGAATCCGGCACTGCGTCCATATACAGAAGCTGATACACACTCATGCGAAGCAGATTCCGGATGAGGGGCTTCATCTTCTTCACCTTCGTTTTGGAAAAGCAGTTGATCACATAATCCAAAGTGATGCCCTTTTCCACAGCTCCTTCAAAAAGGCGGGTCAGAAAGGCCCGCTCATGTTTGTCCAGATATTGATATTTTTCCAGCACCTGTCGCAGCACAAGATGACTGTACTGGTCTTTTTCGTTGACCTCCATCAGCATCTCGAGGACAAGGGCTCTGGTATTGACATCAGTCGTCACGATCTCTTCCTCCAAAAAGTATGATTACCCGAAGCAGCTGTAAGATTGCGGCTGCTGCGCTGGCAACATAGGTGAGGGCGGCTGCTTTCAGCACCTTTCTCGTTCCATGAAGTTCCTGTTCTCCAAGAATACCCTGCTCTCTCAGCTGCGCCATAGCCCTTCTGGAAGCATCAAACTCCACCGGAAGAGTCAGAAGCTGAAAAATCAGAGAAAAAGAAAACAGGAAAATACCAATATGGATGATGGTCATGGAGGAGCGGTTATTCATAAACAGCCCGATCAGAAGCACCGGCCACGCCAGAGTAGAACCAAAATTGGCAATGGGCACAAAGGCCGTCCGAAGCTTCAGGGGCAGATAACCTCTCGCATGCTGGATGGCATGGCCGCACTCGTGGGCGGCTACTCCCACGGCTGCCACCGATGTCTGGTTACAGACACTTTCCGACAGATTCAAGGTTTTGTTGGCCGGATTATAGTGGTCTGTGAGGCTGCCGGAAATACGCTTAATGGTCACATCATAAATACCCGCCGCATGTAAAATCCGCTGGGCCGCCTGGGCGCCGGTCATACCGGACATATTGCGGTAACCGGAATATTTGTTGAAGGTTGTCCGCACTCTGGCCGATGCGACGGAGCAGATAATCGCTCCGATAATAATCAGAAAATAGGTTGGGTCCCAATAGATAAATGGCATACTTACAACTCCTTTCTACCAAATTTACTCTATCAAAAAGGTTCCAGGCTCCACGGTATAGCCCCGGAGGAAAGAGCCGGTGTCCATGCGTTTTTTACCCTCCAGCTGAACCTCCTTAAGAGCAAGGGTTCCATCCCCGGTCTGTATCAGAAGCTGGTCCTTTTCTCCACGGACAATGCAGCCCGGCTCATAGCCACCGGTCTCCTCTGAAATCTCTGCTTTCCAGATTTTGAAAGTCTTGTTATCCAGATGTGTATAGGCGCTGGGCCAGGGATTTAAGCCCCGGATCAGCCGCTCAATTTCCACCGCCGACTTTGTCCAGTCAATGTTGCCGAGCTCCTTGGTAATCATTCTGGTATGGGTGCTTTCCTCATTGTTCTGGGGTGTGAAGGTGGCCGTTCCCTTTTCCAGCATATCCATGGTTTCCACACAGAGCTTCGCTCCGGTGTCTGCCAGCTTGTCAAAAAGGCTGCCGCCGGTCTCATCCTTCTCAATCCGCACCTGTCGTTTGGCGATCATGTCGCCCGTATCCAGTCCCACGTCCATCCGCATGGTGGTCACACCGGTAATTTCATCGCCGTTGATGACCGCCCACTGAATTGGGGCTGCCCCCCGGTACTTGGGCAGCAGAGATGCGTGGACATTCACACAGCCATATTTCGGCAGATCCAGAATACTCTTGGGCAGGATTTGCCCGAAAGCAGCCACGATAATAATATCCGGCTGATATTTCTTTAAATATTCCACATTGGCGTCATCCCTGATCCGTCCGGGCTGGAACACCTCAATGTCGTGAGACAGGGCACATTCCTTCACCGGTGGAAATGCCAGGGACTTGCCTCTGCCCCTGGGTTTGTCCGGCTGGGTGACCACAAGTACAACCTCATGGCCTGCCTTTATGATCTCCTCTAAGGATGCCACCGCAAAATCCGGTGTTCCCATAAATATCACTCTCATCTTACGCTTCATCCTCCTGTGGCTCTGCAGTCACATCATGCAGTCCTCCGGTTACCTTTTCCACATACATATGCCCGTCCAGATGATCCAGTTCATGGCAGATGGCACGGGCCAGAAGCTCCTCGCCCTCCACCTCACACTCGTTCATATCCAGATCGTAATATTTTGCCTTCACATAATTAGGCCTTGTGACACAACCGGCCTTACCGGGAAGACTCAGACATCCCTCATCTCCGGTCTGCTCCCCGGAGGTTTCCAGAATTTCCGGATTGATCATAATGTATGGTCCGTTCTCGTCTCCCACATCGATCACCACAAGGCGCTTGAGAATTCCCACCTGGGGAGCCGCAAGCCCCACACCATTGGCCTCATACATGGTCTCCACCATGTCCTCTGCCAGAAGCCGGATGCGCTCTGTCACCTCTGTGATTGGTCTGCATACCTTTGTCAGTACAGGATCACCCTGCAGACGAATTGTTCTAATTGCCATCATAAACCTCCTAAAAACCACTTGTCGGGTTGAAATTAAACTGTATTGTCACATGGGAAAAGGCCTTGTTCTCTCTGAAATAAGGCTCAAGGGCGTCCTTTGCAGAGACGAGAGCCTGATAATCCTCTCCCTTCATGTAGATCACTTTGCGATATATATCATTAATTTTTGCGATTGAAGCATCCGAAGGCCCCACCAGAAGAATCCTTCCCATCTTCGAAACTTCCGGCAGAATTCTATCCTGCAGAAGTTTCGCGATGACAGCGGCGGCCTTTCCGGTCTCCGCCTCTTCGCTGCCGGCACAGCTGATCAACAGAAGATTCCACACCGGCGGATAATGCATCAGTTCCCGGTAAGCGATCTCCTGCCGGTAAAAGGCCTCATAGTCCTGCTTTGCGGCAGCCTGCAGGGCAAAATGCTCCGGATCATAGGTCTGAATCACCGCCTGCCCCGGCCGGTTTCCTCTGCCAGCACGACCCACTGCCTGAGTCAGAAGCTGGAAGGTCCTCTCCGCCGCATGGAAATCCGGTACATGCAAAGACATATCTGCCGCCAGAACACCCACAAGGGTCACATCTGCAAAATCGTGTCCCTTTACGATCATCTGGGTTCCGATGAGAATATCTGCCTCATGATGGGAAAAAGTCTTAAGAATTTTCTCGTAAGAATCCTTGGTGCGGGTACTGTCATAATCCATCCGAAGGATCCGCGCCTCAGGGAACCTCTTTTGTACCAGCATCTCGATTTTCTGGGTTCCCGCCTTAAAGCCTCCCAGATATTTACTGCCACAGGAAGGGCACACCTTAGGCATTATCGTCTCGTAGCCACAGTAGTGGCACACCAGCCGGTTTCCCTCGTGCTGGCTCAATGACACATCGCAATGAGGACATTTTACCACATTTCCACAGGATCTGCATGAAATAAATGAAGAAATTCCTCTCCGGTTCAAAAAAAGCATGATCTGCTCGTGATTTTTCAGGCGTTCCTCCATCAATTCCTGCAGTCGTTCGCTTAAAATCGAGCGGTTGCCAAGCTTCAGTTCTTCCCGCAGATCCACGATCTCACAGTCCGGCAGGGGCTTCTTCTGCACCCGTTCATTTAACTCCAGAAGATGATAGTTTCCCATCTGTGCCTGATAATAACTTTCCACCGAGGGGGTGGCTGACCCCAGTACCACAGCTGCGTGACACATTTTCGCCCGCTCTATAGCCACATTTCTCGCATGGTAACAGGGTGCCGTCTCACTTTTATAGGAATTCTCATGTTCCTCATCAATGATGATCAGTCCCAGATTGGCAAAAGGGGCAAAAAGCGCAGATCGCGGTCCTATCATAATATCAATATCCCCCGCTTTCGCCCGTTCATACTGATCGTAGCGTTCCCCCTGGGAAAGGCGGGAGTTCATGATGGACACCCGGTCTCCAAAACGGTTATAAAAACGCATCACCGTCTGGTAGGTCAGGGCAATTTCCGGAATCAGCACAATAGCCTGTTTTCCCCCGGCAATCACATGGGCGATCAGTTCCATGTAGACCTCCGTCTTGCCGCTGCCGGTGACGCCCTTTAAGAGATAGGTCTGTGCCTTTCCCTCCCGGATATCCTTAAGGATTGCCTCCGTGACCTGCCGCTGGTTTTCGTTCAGCGTCAGGCAGTATTCCTTCTGCTCAAGGTGGGACACAGGATTCCGATAGTGGGTGCTGGAAACGATGGTGATAATACCGTCCTTTTCCAGACTGCGGATGGTGGCTGCGGTCAGGCGCAGCTGACCCACGGCGTATGTATAGTCCAAAGGATTCCCGCCAGACTGCAGCAGTTCCCGCAGCAGCCTCGCCTTCGCCGTATAGTGCTTCTCCTCATAGAGAACCAATAATCTGGCGGCCTCCTCCCGGGATTTATTAAGTAAAATCTTTCTTTTCTCGATTTCCTTCGTTTTCCGGCGGATGGGAAGCACCGCCTTCAGTGCCTGATTCATGGTAGAACCATAATTCTTCCTAATCCACGCTGCCAGAGCGATCAGCTGGGACTCCATGGGCACGCTGCCCCCATGGATGCCAAAAAGCGGCTTAATCCTTGTCTCATCAAACTCCGGCGTATCCGTCACTTCCACCACATATCCGGTGAGCCTGCGGTTTCCAAAGGGGATATCCACCTGCACTCCCGGTTTGATACGATTTTCCAGTTCCTCCGGGATCCGGTACTGGAATGTCTTATCCAGTTTGTCAACAGATATATCTACGATTACATTTGCATAGGCCACGTGCTCACCTCCCTCTTATATATTGTTGATGCATCCCGGCCATTCCGGCATATTGCTTTCTCTTTGACTTATCATTCTTTAATTTTTCCGCCCAAAACAGCTTCATTCATCTCCCTTGGGCAGATTTTAAGCCCAATCAATAGCACCTGTGAAATATTTCAATCAAGTGCGATAGAATCTGCGAAATAGCAAACAAAATCATTCTCATCACAATAACACATGATTTTTTCTTTCAGCTTATCCTTTGCGCCGTATTCGATAAGAAAAACATCAAGTCCCTTTTGTTTGCAAATATCAAGGTAATCAATAAAATACTCTCTATCCTGCCGATTATTTTCCCCAAAAGATTGCTCATCGAAATCTATTGATGTAAAGACATTTTCCTGATTGACGGCTTTTATGCAGGATGGAACAGAGCAATTGTTTATAGCTTCACTTATGAACACATCACCGCCATTCACGATTACCTCTACTTCTTTTTTAGAAAAAATGTTGAAAATATCTATTAACGCATTGTACATTTTCTGCTCATGAAAGACATAGTAAACATCCGTATTATCCACAAATATTCCTGAAACTCCCTTGTCTAATAGCTCATCTGCCGCTTCACGGATGTGGGTCTGCCATTGTTCTGATGAGATATCTATCCACTTTTCATCATCCCAATTTTCATATTCACCCATGGTAAGGGGCAGAAATTCTTCATAATAGCTGCGAAAACTCTCAATCGAACCAATATTAAGGTAGGAATATATCTCGTTGTTTCCGTTTTTGAACATTGTATCAATATTCTCAGCTGTCAAACATTCCGCATCAACAATAAGAGTGTCATAGTTTTTCAGCGTCTGCAATTTTTCCTTTTCTGCTCCGATAAAAACACCATACGGATGTCTTGCATCTGTCGGCATGTTGGATGTATTTACCGAACAGAATGTACTAAACACCACAATTAAAATCAAATCAAGTATTTTCTTTGCATTCAACACTTCCCAATCTCCATCTATGAAAAATTGCGATTGTTTGATTTTTTTTCTACATTGTACCATAAAGGAAATGATTGCAAAAGGTCATTTCCCGATTCTATTCCTCTGACTCGATCACCGAATCCGTATATTTTCTTTGCATATCGTGCCGTTTTTTCCGATTCTCAACCGTATCAAATATAATTGAAAAATCATAATCCTCGTTGCTCTCTCCACAACGCCTTTGGCATTTTCTTCATCCAGCATGACCGCCGCAAACATAAAGTTGTCCTTGGATGTTAATTCCTGTAATGTTTTGTATCCGAATTCTGAAAATTCCATAATGAATTCGTTGGGCAACTATTCAAAGAGATTCCGAATAGCCACTTTATTTGTTAAGTGTATTTTTAATGGCATCATACTTTATACATATGACGATCGCCAAAATTCCAAGTAGAAAAGGATCGATAACATCTCTTAGCACCTGACCTGCAGACGCGATTACCGTCACCTCCTCTGACAGTCCAAATCCAACGCCTGAAATAATAACTGCTGAAAGCCGCCACTTAAAATTCTCGTAATGGCTTCTGAAAGCACTCATCACAATTCCGCGTGATACAGTTTCCTCAAATAAGCCCGTTGTAATCTGTTGTAGAACTGACCCTAAAAAGAGCACCCAATATTTTCCACTGACAATTTCAACCATTGAAATTTCGGTAAAATAGCTTATAAAATAAACGTATACCGGAATTAACAGTAACCAACTGCAAAACATAAGCATACCGCTCTCAATATATTCCCCATGAGTGCATTACCATTCCGACCCATAATCCATCAATAAAAATACGATTACTATTGCATAGATTTTAAATGATTGCTTTATATTAAAAAATCTTGTGCAGATGATCCGCCTCCCAATATAATCAACACTATCCCTAAAGCCGAATTGTATCCTAGTTCACAGCCCGCTCTTTTTAATACTCCAACCAATACCGCAACAATAGCTATATGGATCAATGTTGGGAATAAATATAATTTATAAATTGATTCAAACTTCCCACATGGATTTCCCAGCGGCCCCCGCCTGCCACCTGGATTCTCCGGGGACGAATAGCGGAACTCGCATCAAATTG
>ONEJ01000040.1 GCA_900316805.1 uncultured Lachnospiraceae bacterium | reverse complement strand
TATACGGAGGCGCTCCATCAGGAGGATATCCATAAAATCATAAAATATGGCATTGCCTGCAGGAGAAAAGATTGCCGGGTAATGATGAAGATAGAAAATCAGTAAAAAATAACATAAAATAAAAAGCCCTGGCTCAGTACGAAATCCCGCCGGGGCTTTTCAGTCTTGAAACATTTTCTACAGGGTGGTCTTAGCCAGAATGGTGCTTTCTGCATCTTTCACTTCTTCTATCGGGATATTGGCAAATGAGGCAATTTCTTCCGGTGTTTTTCCCCTGCGGACAATAACAACTGTCATAAGGTCATATTCCAACTTTTCTTCCTCAATATGACCAAGAAGATCGTTTTTTTCAATATGATATGCCGAAATCGTGTTCCTCTCATATTTTTTTCATTATAACATGTATATGCAGAGTATAAAATAAAAAACAAAAATTCATCCATAGGAATCTGTTTCTTGTGTGATACTTGCTCGTATATTATGTGTCGCTTATCTCTATATTTTATCCATGATTTTTCCACTTGTATAATGCGAAAACCCGCATAAATACAGCATTCCCCAGAAACAACTACTTTCGTATATCCGGTTAAGGTAACTGGAAAGAAGTCTGGAAAGACCGTAAAGAAGACACTTACCGCTACCGCAAAGGTTGTTAACGCAGGAATCAGCTTCACAGATGCTCCAACATCTGTAGTACTTGGATCTAAGGTACAGCTGAAGACAAAGACCTGCCCATCTACAGCAACAGTTACATATACATCTAGTGATGCTTCTATTGCAACTGTAGATCAGAATGGTGAGGTTACACCTGTTAAGGCTGGTAAGGTTGTAATTCAGGCAAAGAACAACTATGGTTCTACTGCACTTACTACATTAGATGTTGTTGATGCTAACACAGTTAAGTCTGCAGAGGTATTAAACGCATTACAGATCAAGGTTACGTACAATACTGCAGTTAGTGATGCAAATACCGGAGAGGGTGCTGCTAACAAATATAACTACTCATTAGTTGGTAAGACAGTATCTTCTGTTGAGAAGAAGTCTGATACAGAGTATGTTCTGACATTTGACTCTAACATCGCTGATGATACAGAGAGAGCTTTCACTGTTAAAGCTATTGCTACAAAGGCAGATGCTACAAAGAAAACAACTCAGTATGACACAAAGATCAAGGTTAAGGATACCACAAAGCCAACTGTTGTTTCTGTAGTTGCATCTACAAATGGCGATAAGGCCGGTGTTACAAAGGTTACCTTCAGCGAGCCAGTTGCATCTGCTGTATATAGCATTGATGGTGCAGCAATTACACCTTCAAGCGTTTCTACAACAGGGGCAGAATTCAGCAAAGAGCTTGATGCTTCTAAGGCTCATACTTTCCAGGTAATTGGATTAAAGGATTATGCAAACAACGTAACAGAGCTTCAGACTGTATCTTTCAACGTAACAGTTGACAAAACTCAGCCTACAGTTACCATTGCAGCTGAGGGTGAGGATACAATTAAGCTTACATTCTCTAAGGATGTAGTAAATCCTACAGGTGCTGTTACTGTTAAGAATGCTGCAACTGGCGTAGTAGTTGCTACTCCTGCAGTTACTGGATCAGGTAAAGAGTATACTGCTAAAATCACACCTTCATTCGGTGCAGGTACATCTGTTTCTTATGTCGTAGAAGTTGCTGATACAGTTCTTGATACTCTTGGAAATAAGCTGGTAAAAGCTTCTCAGACAATTACATTTGTTAAGGATGCAACAAAGCCGGTTATTCAGAGCATCTCTGCAAACAAGGACAATGATGGCAAGGTTAAAGAAATCGTTGTAACCGTAAGCGAGAAGATTAAAGCTGGAACAGGCAGCATCGTAGTTGTTGACAAAGATGGTAAGATTGTAACAAGTGATTTCACAGGTGCTGAAACTATTAAGGACAATACTCTTACAATCGCTTATTCAACACCAAAGACCATTACCGGAAAGTATACATTCAACTTCCCGACAGGCTATGTAAAGGATCTTTCTCTTGCTGCAAACGCAAGCAATGCTGCATCTATCGTATATGACTTTGGTGCAGATACACCGGCAGCAGCTGCTGAGTTAAAGGCTACAGTTACTTCTGCTGGCACAAATAAATTCAATGTTGCATTTAGCGATACTGTTACAACAGCATCTGCTGAGAGCGCTTCAAACTACTCATTAAATGGAACAGCCCTTCCAGCTGATACTAAGGTTGTTTTAGCATCTGACCTGAAAAATGTTACTATTACATTACCAGCAGGTTCAATCGCAACAAGTAACAATGCTGCATACTTAGTAGTAAGCGGTGTCGTAAGCTATAAGGGAACTACAGTTACAACCACTACTCAGAATGTACAGGTTGTTGATAATGTAGCTCCTACTCTTGTAAGCGCAACAAAAACTTCTAATGGTATTGTTCTTAAGTTTAGCGAGAAGCTGAACACAACAACTGTTGAAGTTGCGGATTTCACTTATGATGGAAAGGCACATGCAGAAGGCGCTTCTGTAACCGCTACTGATGACACTGTTACAATTACAGGTGTCACATTAGAGGCAGGCAAGAAGATTGCTGTTGCAAAGGATGCTGTTACCGATTTAGTTGGAAACAACGGAGCAGCTGGTGAGGTAGTTATTCAGTAATCTCATCTATCTAAAAATATAATGATTTGCACTATTAGTATTAGATAAAAACATAGAGGATTCGGCGTAAGCCGGATCCTCTTTTAGTTTGCGCTACATAATAAAAAATCGCTTAAGCCATACGGCCTAAGCGATTTTTTGTGGAATCTTCACATCAAATTAAGCTTCTTTTGTAAAAGTAGTATTAATAACTACTGGTACATCATATGTAACGCCTGCATTATTTGTATATGCGATCTTTACTGTTCCAATGTAAACAGCTGCATTATCACTAGAGATCTTATACTGATTAGAATCAATAGTAACCAGTCCAGTAGGGAATTTAGCATCTTTGCCATTTACACTTACCTTAACGTTAGCTTCAACAACTGATGCAGGATTTGTAACAGCAACTTTTGTAGTCTTAGACTCAATTTTAGCGGTTACAGAATCACTCTGTGTATCCTTAACAGTGAATGATCCAGAGAATTTCTTGCCTGCTGCTGTAGCTGTTACAGTATATGTTCCGGCAGCAAAATTCTTTACAATCTTTCCACCTTCTGTCTTAGTTACATTGATTGTGGAACCTGTAACATTCTTAGTCTCACCATTTACCTTGACATCAGAAACAGCGATAGAACCAATCTTAGCGCCGTCACTATATGCGTCAACACTAACAGTAATATCCTTCTTTGCAATATCTTCTGCTGTTGTCTGAGCACCGATTGCTAAGTCAACCTCTGATGCGCTAAGACCAAATCTTAAATCAGTTGCCTTACTCGGATCTGTTACGGAAGCAGCAACAACCTGAACCGTAATAGTTCTTGTAATCTTAGTTCCGTCATTTGCTTCAACTACGACTTTTACAGTATATGCTCCAGTCTTTACTCCATTTGCATCTAAAACAACCTTATCTTTAGCAGCTCCGGTTATATCGACAAGATTTTTATCGCCTTTACCGGTTGCCTTATTCATAACTTCAGCTGTTATAGACTTAATGTCACCGTAATCAGCACCATACTGATCAACTGATTTGATAGAGGTACTAATATCAGAATTTACATTATTGGCTACAACAAGAGATGAAGAACCAAATGTGATGTTTGTTAACTTTCTGTCAGCTGTAACAACAACTGGTAAAGAAGTAAGAACCTTACTATCCTTATCTAATACGTTAATGTAAGCGCTTCCAGCTTTGATACCCTGAATAGATACACTCTTAGCTGTTGTTAACTGAGTCTTTGGTAACAGAAGTACTGAATCATCACTAGAAACTACATAGTATTTTGCATAATCTGCATCATCGATTTCCTTGTTGTTGGAATTCTTGAAACGGAAATATGCATTCGTAGTTTTGTCACTAGCTGAGAACTGATTATTCTTTGTATCTTTATCCCAGTTTGGTGCCTTTGTACCAATTGTAACTTCAAAATCATTTGTTGTAACAGGAGTACCTGCAACTGCTACAATATCAAACTTCTTAGAGATTGCTCCAACTTCCTGAGCCTTCTCGTCATACTTGTATGTATGATATTTAATTTCTGCAACACCCTTATTTCCAACTACCGGAAGGACAAGCTTATCGCCATTGACATATCCCTGAGTTGTAGAAAGAGTGAACTCGATTGGGCTCTTTGCTTCAGAAACCTTGAACTCGGAAAGGACAATACCATTCTTATCAATCGTCTGCCCCTTAATCTCAGTTCCCTCAGTGTTTGCAGTAATCTGAAGTGGTGAAACAGCTACATCAGCTACAATACCATCAGATACGGTAATTTCTTTTGCAATACCGTCAACAGTTACTACGTAAGTAGCACCATCTGTAAGGCTTGCAAATGTAGTAATTGTAACCTTTGTTGCATCTGTTGCATCAGCACTTACAGACTGAACAGCAACAACATTGTTGTTAGCCTTGTTTGTGATCTTAACGTCCGCTGCCTTCAGATCAGATGACTTACCCTCGATTGTAGCCTCAAAAGTGTTGTACTTAGTCTGCTTTACATCCTTAAGAACATATGCCTTAACATTGATATCAACAGTCTTTGTTGTGCCGTAGTCAGACTTGATTGTGATTGTAGTCTTACCAGCCTTAAGAGCCTTTACAGTTCCCTCAGCGTCTACAGTTGCAACAGTCTCATCGCTGGAAGCATATGTAAGCTTTGCAGTAGATGGGCAAGCCTTTGCAGCGAGCTTTGTCTCAGATCCTACAACTACATCAGTAGGAGCTTTGAAGCTGATTCCTGCATTTACAACCTTTGCGGTAGCGGTAAGTGTCTTCTTTACAGTCTTTCCAGACTTCTTTCCAGTTACCTTAACCGTAACTTTTGCAGTTCCCTTCTTAACAGCTGTAACCTTAACTGTCTTTCCAGAAACTTTAACAGTAGCAGCATTCTTGTTTAAAGAAGAAGCAACTACCTTTACGCTCTTCCATGTGGAAGGTGTTGTGACTTTGATGTTCTTAGCCTGCTTCTTAGCAGTGCCAGCGGCAACAGTCACAGACTTTGTGTTGAGCTTTGCTGTAGTAGCAGCTTCAGCAGATGCAACAGGAACTGCTGTTACAACCATTGCTAAAGCAAGGCTTGCAGCTAATGCTTTTTTGAATGATTTCATGTCTTTTCCTCTCTTTCCTTTTTGGCCAACTCCCATCAGAGATCTACTCGTTTAACCCACACGTTTAAGTTCGTTCACTTCCTCTTCCAAACCGCTGCGGACGATTTTTCCAATTCCATGCCTTCCCTAAGTGCCTCCACCGATATCCTCAGGTTTAGAACCTATTACCGGTCTCGTCTGCAAACACATAAATCGATGTCTATCATTTGATATCATCTTGCTCGAAGCCTTGACTCATCGTCCGTCGCGTAGAGTGTGAAATCGACGTTGATTGTCCAGCATCAAAATCAGCAAGCTAAAGTTCCAATGAATCTCAGCTTCTGTATGTATCTGCAATTGCAGGTCTGTCTGGGATCTATCTTTTCAATCCCAGTTTCCATAGTTCCAATAGTTGCTAACCTTCCTCGTACTTTTCTTTTAGCAGTACTATTTTAACTACTCTACGTGACAATAATACACCAAGTAATATTACTTTGCAACACCTAAATTGCATTTTTCATCGAAAAATTTTTTAAAAATTTCTTAAGTTGTTAAGTTTTTTATCAAAATTATATGATTATAAGAAATATTCAACGCCAGACTCGAACAATTTCAGATTTTGTTCACCATAAATATTCATGGCTACTGCCTCGCCCCGGCGCTCGCTGTGGGTCATCTTTCCAAGGACTCTTCCGTCCGGACTGGTGATTCCCTCGATTGCCATGTAGGATCCGTTGATGTTCCACTCCTCATCCATGGTAGGTTCTCCGGCCTCGTTGACGTACTGGGTTGCAACCTGTCCGTTGGCAAAGAGCTTATCCAGCCACTCCTTCGGTGCTACGAAACGGCCTTCACCGTGGGAAGCCGGATTGCAGTAGGTCTTGCCCAGCTCCGCTTTCTGTAACCATGGGGACTTGTTGGTAACCACCTTGGTGTATACCATCTTGCTGATGTGGCGGTTGATGGTATTGTAAGTCAGTGTCGGTGAATCCTCCGTCTGCATCTGAATCTGTCCGTATGGTACCAGTCCAAGCTTGATCAGCGCCTGGAATCCATTACAGATACCAAGGGCAAGTCCGTCTCTTTCATTTAAGAGCTTGTTGACTGCCTCTGTCATCTTGGCATTCCGGAAGGCGGTAGCGAAGAACTTTGCGGATCCCTCCGGTTCATCTCCTGCGGAGAAACCTCCCGGGAACATGATGATCTGGGACTGTTCAATGGCCTTCACGAATTCATCAACAGAATCCCGGATATCGGAAGCCGTCAGGTTCTTGAATACCTTGACAATGGTATTGGCTCCTGCTCTCTCGAAGGCTTTAGCACTGTCGTACTCACAGTTGGTTCCCGGGAATACCGGGATGAATACGGTTGGCTTTGCTACTTTATTCTTACAGATGTAGATTTCCTTCGTATCATAAAGACCGGTTGCTACCGTATCCTTACCCTCTGTGGCACGTGTCGGGAATACTCTCTCCAGTGTTTTGGTCCATGCAGCAATGGCTTCTTCTACTGTAATAACCATATCCTGATACAGGAACTTCTGACTGTCATTGACTTCTCCCACCACCTGGCAGTTAGAATCAAGTCCTGCTTCAGAAATCTTTTCTATAATAATAGGAAGAAACTCTTCCGGAACCTCTGCCACGATGCTGCCGAAGCCCGGTGCAAAGAGGGTTTCCGTGGTTACAGTATTGTCAACCGTTACACCCAGCTTGTTTCCAAATGCCATCTTGCTGACTGCTGCAGCCAGACCCTTGCCATCCAGCGCATAGGCAGAAACGATTGCCTTGCTGACGATCAGCTCATGTACACGGTCATACAGCTTCATAACCTGCTCATATACCGGCAGATCATACTGATTCTTATCAATGGTAAAGAGAACCAGCTTATTTCCAGCCTTCTTAAGCTCCGGAGTAATAACCTCCTGCTCCTTAGCTACATCCACGGCAAAGGACACGAGTGTTGGTGGAACGTCGATCTCGTTGAAGGTTCCGGACATGGAATCCTTGCCTCCGATGGAAGGCAATCCGAATCCGATCTGTGCATCATAGGCACCCAGAAGTGCTGCGAAGGGCTGGCTCCAGCGCTTCGGATCCTCGCTCATTCTGCGGAAGTACTCCTGGAAAGTGAATCTTACCTTCTTGTAATCGCCGCCTGCGGTGACAATGCGGGAAAGGGATTCCAATACGGCATAGATAGATCCATGGTATGGACTCCAGGAGGATAAATATGGATCAAAACCATAGGACATCATGGTTACGGTATTGCTCTTGCCCTTCTGTACCGGAAGCTTAGCCACCATACTCTGGGTCTCTGTCAGCTGGTAGCGTCCGCCAAATGGCATGTAGACACTGCCGGCACCGATGGAGCCGTCGAACATTTCTACAAGCCCCTTCTGGGAACATACGTTAAGATCTGCCAGCAGGGCAAGCCATGCACCCTTCACATCCTCTGCCTTTACAGCCTCTGCCACCTTCGGAATCTCGACCTTTCCAAAGAAGTTCTCCTTCTGTTCCGGCATCTCTACCTCAACGTCAGCTTCCTGATGAGCTCCGTTGGTATCCAGGAATGCACGGGAAATATTGACGATTTCCTTTCCTCTCCAGACAAGAACCAGTCTCGGCTCTTCGGTTACCACGGCAACCTCCGTTGCCTCTAAGTTTTCTTCCTTCGCATAGGCTAAGAACTGCTCCACATCCTGCGGCGCAACAACAACTGCCATACGCTCCTGGGACTCGGAAATGGCAATTTCTGTTCCGTCAAGTCCGGCGTATTTCTTCGGAACCTTGTCTAATTCAACACGAAGTCCGTCTGCCAGCTCTCCAATTGCTACGGAGACACCGCCGGCACCGAAATCGTTACACTTCTTAATAATGTGGCTGACTTCCTCGCGGCGGAACAGTCTCTGCAGCTTACGCTCTGTCGGAGCATTACCCTTCTGCACCTCTGCACCACATACGGAGGTAGATTCTGTATTATGAGCCTTAGAGGAACCGGTTGCACCACCGATACCATCACGACCGGTGCGTCCTCCAAGGAGAATGATCTTATCTCCCGGATCTGATGTCAGTCTCTGAACCGCACGTCTGGGCGCAGCACCCATAACTGCACCAATTTCCATACGTTTTGCCACGTAATCCGGATGGTAAACCTCTTTTACATATCCGGTTGACAATCCAATCTGGTTACCATAAGAGCTGTATCCTCTGGCTGCCTCGCGCACAATCTTCTTCTGGGGCAGCTTTCCTTCGATGGTATCCTTCACAGATACGGTAGGATCCGCAGCTCCGGTCACACGCATAGCCTGATATACATAGGTACGTCCGGATAATGGATCACGGATGGCTCCACCCAGACAGGTGGCAGCGCCACCGAAAGGCTCGATCTCTGTAGGATGGTTGTGGGTCTCATTCTTGAAATTTACCAGCCATTCCTCAGTTACGGTCTTTCCTTCATATTCCACTTCTACCGGAACAACGATGGAGCATGCATTAATTTCATCTGATTCTTCCTGATCGGCAAGTTTTCCCTCTTGCTTCAACCGCTTCATAGCAAGAAGTGCCAGATCCATCAGGCAGACAAATTTATCATCCCGTCCCTCGTACATTTTCTTGTGGGAATCCAGATAGTCCTCATAGGTTTTCTGAATGGGCTCCTTGTAGAAACCATCATCGAACTTCACATTTTTCAGTTCGGTGGAGAAGGTGGTATGGCGGCAGTGATCGCTCCAGTAGGTATCCAGCACCCGGATCTCTGTCATGCTTGGATTACGCTTCTCGTCTCCACGGAAATAATTCTGGATATGGAGAAAATCCTTAAAGGTCATGGCAAGATTCAAAGAATCATACAGTTCCTTCAGCCTGGCCTCCGGCATATCAATAAAGCCATCAAATACGGCAACGTCAGCAGGCTCCTCAAAATTCTGCACCAGGGTATCCGGTTTTTCAATCCCGGTCTCTCTGGAATCCACCGGGTTGATACAATATTTCTTAATTGCTTCAAATTCTTCTTCCGTAATATTGCCCTCGATCACGTAGGTTGTGGCACTGCGGATCACCGGCTCCTCATTCTCATTCAAAAGCTTCACACACTGCTCGGCAGAATCAGCTCTCTGGTCAAACTGTCCCGGAAGGAACTCTACAGAAAAGACCTTTCCTCCCTTTGCATCAAACTCCTCCTCGTAGATGTCATCCACAGGCGGCTCAGAAAAGACAGTCTGTAATGCCTTCTGATAGGTTTCATCTGACACGTTTTCCACATCATAGCGGATCAGTACCCGGACTGCCTCCACCGCGATTCCCAGATAATGCTTTACCTCGTGTCTCAGTTCATTTGCCTTTACTGCAAAATCCGGTTTCTTCTCGACATATACGCGACGTACATTGCCCATTGATTTATCCTCCTTATTGTCTATATGTAATCATTGACTTACTCTGTTGTAAAAACGAGCTCCTGCCCCGGATCCGCATCCACAGTCACATTGCCCTCCCCATCGGCAGGGTTCTCCGGATCTGTGGGTTCCTCCGGCTCAGGATTCGGATTCACATATTCCACCTTAAAGGTGTGCTTGGCTGAAATATTGCCGGCCTTATCCTTTGCACAGTATTTTACCGTGTAGGTACCATATTTTTCAGATTTCATGGCAGCAATCAGATTTGCTGCACTGACGATAATGTGGCTGGTGGGAAGCTCTTCCCCACTGTCTGTTGCCTTTACATTCTCTTTCAGCATACGGATCAGATCTGCCTCTTCCATTTGCTCCTGAATCGTAAGCTTGGTACTTACAGCCTTAGCATAAGGCTTTTTCGTATCAGCCACCGTAATGTAGATGGATTTCTTCGTACTCAGACCTCTGGCATCTGTTGCCGTGTATGTAATCTTGTATTTACCTGACACCTTCGGCTTATAGGTTCCTGTAACCTTTACCTTCAGGGTCTTTCCTGCGGAATCTTTTGCTGTGATGTCCTTGGTCAGGCTGATCTTCTTGGCACAGCGCTCCACCGTCTTATTCTTTGCTCCCGTAATGGTCGGTTTCACCTTAAGCCACGGATTTTTGGGATCCGGATCTGTGGGGTCCCATCCACGGTATTTGCTGGAGGTATCGATTTTCACCGGCGTTGGCTTTCCTAAAGGTCCCGGATCCTTGCCATCATAGATTTCCACCGTTGTCCCCGAAGCACAATTATCATAGATCCACTTGGCATCCGCCACACAAAGTCTCACGCAGCCGTGAGATGCCGTCTGCCCCAAACGATTATAGGAATTGTAGGCCAGCTTGCTTGGATCTGCGGAGCTGTAATACACCGAATGGAACAAGACACCATCATGAATCCGGCTACAGTACTGCCCATATACATTTCCCATCAGGACATGCCAGCGGTACTTGGTACCCAGAGGGAATTTGCCCAGAGGCGTTGCATTGTTCACGCCCGTGGAACAGGCCATAGCCTTCACAGGGACGGTATATGCCCCCTTATCATCCTGCTTATAGATGGTAACACAGTTCTGACTCCGGTTAATTTTAATATAGTACTTGTATTTCGTTGCCGCATTTGCATTTACCGGCACTCCCACACTGGCAAACAGCATCAGAGCCGCCATCAGACCACAAAGAACTCGTTTTAATTTTTGCATTTTCCTACTCCTAACATATCTACAATATTACTTATGAATTATAACGTTTTTTTCTCCTCGTTGCAAGGTTCTTTGCCCCAAAAATCCTCCACATTCTCCGCAAGCTGCCGTGCGGTGCAGATTTTGTGCTGTTTCCACTCTCTGGGGAATAATCTTTCATACTCCGGTTCCAGAAAACGCTCATCCAGAAGAAGGATCACACCCCGATCCTCTGCGGTCCGTATCACGCGCCCCGCGGCCTGAAGCACCTTGTTCATCCCCGGAAAACGAAATGCATAGTCAAATCCGTTCATTCCCTTTTCGTCGTAATATTTTTTCAGAATTTCCCGCTCGTTACTGATCTGGGGCAGTCCCGTCCCCACAATGACCGCACCGATGAGCCGGTCCTGTTTTAAATCGATTCCCTCGGCGAAGATGCCTCCCATGACGCAGAAAGCCACAAAAGTTCCGCCGTCTGTATGTTCAAAGGCCCGCAGGAATTCCTCCCTCTCCTGTTCTTTCATGCCAGAGGTCTGCAGGGCAAGCCGCAGACTCCTCTTCGCCTCTTTCGATGGAGCCTCCTCCAACACTTCATCCCAGAGACCTCCCTCTACTTCGCGTCTCAGAAAAATCTCATAGACTTCCCTCATCAGCTGATAGGAGGGAAAGAAAACCATATAATTTCCTACCCTGCCGCAGATTGCCGCCTCGATATAGGCCGCTATCTTTTCATACTCCACCGGTCCCCGTCTTGTGTATTTGGTGCTGACTCCTGTACCGAAAGCAAGAAGGCGGTTCTGTTCCCGGAAGGTACTCTTTGCGTAAATGGCATAATTGTCCTCTGCCGTTGACAAGAGGCTCTTATAATAGTTGATGGGCAGCAGCGTTGCCGAAAAAAAGACCGTTGCATTACTTTTTGCAATGCATTTCTGCAGATTGGCCGAGGGATCCACGCAGAACAGATGAATGGCAAAACGCCCATCCTCTGCAAAATCCGTATAGATCACGTAGCGGTCATCCACCAGATCATAAATATTCAGGAAATTCCGAAGCCCGAAATAGAAATCCAGCACACGCTTTTTCTCAGGAAATTCCACAGGTTTCTCCAGAAATTCGTCAAACAGGGTGGCAAGGCGCATCAGATGAAAGGTCAGGGTTCCAACACTCTCCCTCACCTGATATCCCTCATACTCCCGCTTCATCTCCAGCAGATCCCTGTTGCACTTTTCTGCCGCCCGGGCGATGGCCGGCTGCCTTGTCTTAAGGATTCTCTTCATTTCCAGGAAATCCTCCTTATACAAAACAGCGCTGTACATTTCCCTGCTTCGATCTACCAGATTATGAGCCTCATCCACCAGAAAAATGTAATCGCCCCTGACCCCTTCCTGAAAAAAGCGCTTCAGTGCCACTCTGGGATCAAACACATAGTTATAATCACAGATGATATTATCGGAAAAGGACGCGGTATCCAGACTCATTTCAAAGGGACAGACACAATACGCTTCGGCCTGGGCCAGGATTTCCTCTCTGGTAAAAAGATTCCCCCTCTGCAGCAGGTCAAACACCGCATCATTCACCCGGTCATAATGTCCCTTGGCGTAGGGACAGTGCTGTGGATTGCAATCCATCTCCCCGCACAGGCACAGCTTCTCCTTGGCGGTAAGCTGAATGGTTTTAGCCTGATAGCCCTGTCTCATGAGAAGCCCAATGGTCTCCTTCGCTACCGATGCCGTCACGGTCTTGGCGGTCAGGTAAAAAATACGGTCCGAAAGTTCCTCTCCCACAGCCTTGACTGCAGGAAAAATCGTGGATATCGTCTTCCCCACGCCGGTGGGTGCCTCAATAAACAATGTCTTTTTCCTCATAATGGTGCGGTACACATCCGTCACCAGCTGCTTTTGTCCTTCCCGGTACGGGAAAGGAAATTCCAGTCTTCGGATGCTCTCCTGCCTTTTTTCCCGCCAGGACATCTGCCAGTCTGCCCACTTGCGGTACTCTGCCATCAGGTGGTCAAACCACGCTTTTAAGGTATCCCAATCCAGAATTTCCCGGAAATAGCGGATTTCCTCCGTATCCAGATTGCAGTAGGTCATTTGGAGGCCTATTTTCGGCAAATGCTTCTGCAGCGCATAGATATAGGCATAGCACATCGCCTGAGCCTTGTGCACGAATATGGGTTCCTCCAGCCCCGAAAGATTCCGGTAAATGCCCTTAATCTCATCGACATAACAGATTTCCTCCGGCACTAACAAAAACTCCCCGTAGGCAATCCCATCTGCCCGGCCTTCAATCACCAGCCGATAGCCGGCCTCCTCAATGGAAAGGGAAAGAGGCACCTCGGCCTGGTAGGCACTGCCCATGCTTTTTTGAATCTTTCTGTGGATCCGGCTGCCCTCCAGCATCGCCTCGGCACCGGCAAGCCTGCCGGCACGATTGTCGATATCCCCCTCCCGAAAAATAAACTCCACGAGATTTCTGACGGATGTATGAAGTTCCTTCTTGGTTTCTTTGGAGTTTTCTTCCATCATTTCCTCTCTTTCAGATTCCAAACCCGCTCTTTGAAAGTAACTATTCAGAACCCCTTCCCCATACATTTAAACAAGAAAAAATCCTGCTCCCAATACGGAGCAGGACAGCAGACGTTACCATACTTATGCAACTGCAAACTTATTAATAATGTCTTCAAATCTCTCATTCAAACCACCATAACACACCTGAAGATTCTTCTGAATCCCCAATCCGATCATCCCCATGAGGGACTTTGCATCAATTACGGTCTGATTATACTTGACATCAATATCAAAATCACACTCTCCGGCCGCCTGAACGAAATCCCTGACCTCATTCATATCTGATAATCGAATTGCTTTTACTTTATCGTACATAATTCAACACCTACTTTCCAAAGAACCAGATTGTTACTATCTATTTTTCAAGGATTATCTCACTTTTTCGCCTGAATGTCAAATAATTCCATGTTTTTTTCAAAGAACAACGCTGTGCCTAAGACGCAGAATTTCCATATTTGCGAAGCTCCTTCAGATAGATTTCCCCCATCGGGCTCAATTTGATTCCCTTGTGCCGAATGTATCCGATGTGCATTTTTTCGGATTCTTTCAGTGGGATGGAAAGATAATCGTTGCCATTTAACTCCTCCGATATGATACCGCAGCACAGGGTATAGCCCTTCAGTCCGATCATCAGATTCAGCATGGTGGCGCGGTCATCCGCTTTGATCACTCTCTTGTAATCATAGGTACTCTTCATTTCCTCCGAGAAATAGAAGGAATTATTCTGCCCCTGCTCAAAGGCCAGACAGGGATAAGTTTCCAGATCTTCCATGGAAATCATCTCATAATTCGCAAGGGGATGTCCCTTCCACAAATAGACATAGGTGTCGCAGACGAAAAGTTCCTCGAAAACTAGGTCATACTCGTTAAATAACTTCATAAGGACAGCCTCATTCAGTTCGCTGAGAAACAATACGCCTATCTCACTTTTCATGCTCCTGACATTCTCGATGACCTGGTTGGTCTGGGTTTCGTGAACCGCAAACTCATATTCCTCCATTCCAACCTCTTTGACCAGTTCCACAAAAGCCTTCACCGCAAAGGAGTAATGCTGCATGGAAACAGAAAATTTCTTTTTGGTCTCTCCACTTATATAACGGCTTTCCAGAAGCTGGTACTGCTCAACCACCTGTCTGGCATAGCCAAGAAATTCTTCCCCCTCCGGTGTGATGGCAATTCCCCTGTTGGAACGGA
The DNA here is from genome assembly GCA_900316805.1 of uncultured Lachnospiraceae bacterium. Classification (GTDB taxonomy): domain Bacteria; phylum Bacillota; class Clostridia; order Lachnospirales; family Lachnospiraceae; genus Roseburia. Next base: position 502 of record ONEJ01000040.1, on the reverse strand, counting down.
TAAATATCGTAATGCCGATTTCTTCTTCCAGTTCCTTCACCACGGCGGAAAGATTCGGCTGAGATACAAAAAGCTTTTTGGCCGCCTCATTCATGGAACGGCTGGTGGATATGGTGATTACCTGTCTCAATTGTTGTAGTGTCATAACGAACTCCTTTTGCAACGTCTAGCCTAATTCTAAAAATAAAAAAGACTGAAACACCTGTATTTTCAAGTATTTCAGCCTTATTAATCAGCAGGGGATGAGAGAATCGAACTCCCACCAAAGGTTTTGGAGACCCCTATCATACCATTTGACCAATCCCCTGTATTAAGAAAACAACGTAGCATCTACGTTGTTGACTAACTAATTAAATTTTTGTACCTTCAAAATTTCATACAGAACTAAGAATCGTAGTACGAAAAGCGCTCGATTCCGCTTTTCTCCGCTTATTCCTTTAGCGATACATCAAAGATGTACCGCAGAGATTAAGCCCTCGACCGATTAGTAACAGTCAGCTCC
>ONEJ01000042.1 GCA_900316805.1 uncultured Lachnospiraceae bacterium | reverse complement strand
TCTTTGAAAACCTGACACATATCGGGAACATCCGCCCATGCATATTTGCCTTCGGCAAAGGGCGGACGCTGCATGTCAGGCTTTCTTCGAAAACCTGACACATATTAAGCCCTTACATCGAAGGAGTAGCGGTGAAGCTGCCCCGCCGAGGGCTGATCCTTCTTCAGAAAGTCCTCCACAAAATTTACATGTCTTGCCTCATTGATGACGGAAATGCTGCAACGGTAGCCCTTTTTTGCCAGACGCTCCTTAAGAATCGGAAGGTTATTCTCGATCAGTTCATAGGCTCCGTCATCTTCCAGATAAAAATTCGTGCTGACCTCCCGGTTTCTCATGCGCACCGACACATCCGTGGGACCCAGATGGTCCATGTCCAGATGCAGAAAAGCTGTCAGATCCTTGTCCCCCTCTGCCAATGCCTTCTTATTGGTGTACACATAAAGTTCTCCGCTGGCGTTCTGCCCCGACATTTTCAGGGGAATCTGTGCATAAGTATATGCCTGGTTGATCTGGTTCATGAACTCCACATTGCTGCGGATATCTGCCGCCATCTGGGAAAACTGCGTACTTTCCTGACCGGCTGCCTTCATGACGTTCTCCATTCTGGAAAGCTGGCTGTTCAGCCGCTCATAGAGCTTCCCCACCTTGTCCTGATCCTGGGCAAGCTCCTGGGGCTTTACCATCCACTGCTGCTCCATTGTGTCCTTTACCAGTTCTTTGAATTCCTCCGAGGAAAAAAGATCCCTAAGCTGCTGCCTCTCCACCGGAAGCGGATCGGAAATCACCTGTTTTAAGTCATTCAGCACCTGCACCACACCGCTGTTCTTTGTGTAATTCAAAGTTTCCGTCCCCAGAAGCTTTCCCATCATCTGATTTAAGTGCTGAAGCTGCTCCGGCTCCAGCACCGCCCCCAGAGTGTGGGAAACTGCTGGATTTTCCGGCTGTGCATCTTTTAATTCCGACGCTGCCGTCTGTTCCCAGGCCTTGGGGCTCTGTCCCTGCACGGGATCTGTTAAGGCATCCGCCGCAAGGGTTTCATCCGCCGTCTGTCCTGCCATAATCTGCGCATCCACGCTCTGAGCCAGCTTCTGTGGCACCTCGGGAAGCCCCTCCGTCACAATGGACAAAATTTCCCCGCCCATCTGCCGCATGGCATCCACCGGCAGTTCTTCTCCCTGCAGAGCACCGGGAAGTTCCTCCATAAACTGCTCCATTTCCACGGTAATGGCCTGCCGGTCGTCCAGATAATTTTCGAACTGGGCCGCGTTTTCCGCTGTAATGGGAATCCCCAGCTTCTGCATCTGCACCAGTGTCTGCACATTGAGGTCCCCATGGGAGGCTGCAAGTCTCGCCATCTGCTGAAGACTACCCCGGTCAATGGGCATCTGCTCCTCCATCATCCGGTTCACCATGGAAAGATAGCGGGACTCCTTGGGAAGCCCTGCAGCAGATAACGCCTGCAGCAGCGTATAATTGACTCCCGTCCCGCCCACCACAAAGGGACGGATGGCAATCTGCGCACCATCATTGGACTTTACCTGAAAAAACATGGACTGTCCCACAGAAAGGGACACCTTTCCCTCCATCCGTGCAGTCAGCTGCTGTCCCCCTGCCAGGGACAGGGTCACCTGTCCGTTCTTCACAGAGCTTACCGTCCCCTCAAAAATATTCCCTTTCGTCAGGGAACGCAGGGATCTCACCAGATTCTCAATGCCCTTTGTCCCGGTCAGCCCCTCTGTTCCCGTGGTGGACTGCTGATATTGTCCCATCAAATCTGCGATCTGCATACACTGTTCCTCTTTCCTCGTTCCGGTCAGCAAAAATGACCGATAAAGCTTCTCCTGTGGATCGGCGTGGGGCCGTACTGCTTTAATGCATCGGTATGCTGCTTACTGCCATAGCCTTTGTTGCTGGCAAAGCCGTAACCGGGATACATGTCCTCGTAGGCCACCATCAGCCGGTCTCTGGTCACTTTTGCGATGATAGAAGCAGCCCCAATGGATATGCTCTTGGCATCTCCCTTAATGATGGGCACCTGGGGGATGTCAACCTCCGGAATCGTAACCGCATCGTTCAAAAGCAGCTGGGGCTTTGGGTCCAGCGCTGCGATAGCCTGCCGCATGGCCTCATAGGTAGCCTGTAGAATATTGATTTCATCAATCCGCTCAGGTCCCACCATACCGATTCCCGTGGACACGGCCTTATCCATGATCACATCGTAAAGTTCCTCCCGTTTCTTGGCAGACAGCTGCTTGGAATCATTGATGTACAAAATGTCACAGTCCTTGGACAGAATGACAGCAGCTGCCACTACCGGTCCTGCGAGAGGGCCTCTTCCCACCTCATCAATTCCACAGATATATGTATAGTTATCGTACTCTTTTTCGTATTTCTTTAGGGTTTCTGTGCGCAGGATCTCCTGCTGAAGCTTTTCATACCGCTTTCCGGCGGCCGCAACCAGCTTCTGCACTCCGGTGCGGCTGTCCTCCCCGAAGCGTAGAACAAAATCCGGAAGATCCTTCTCCTTCGTCTCCTCTAAAATCTGCCGGATAGCACCGATTGCCAGTGGTTTTGTCTCATGCGTCATCTTCTGATCCCTGCACCTTCTCTAACGTAATTCTTCCCAGACGTCCGCTTCTGAAATCATCGATCAGAAGGGCAGCCGCCTTGCTGTAATCCACTTCGCCGCCTTTGCCCAGGCATTTACGGTTTTCCGCAATCCCGCGAAGCAGTTCCACATCCTTACTTCTTTCCTCAATGTCGTAACGATCCGCCAGAAGCCCCGGATATTGCTCCTTCAGAAAACGGATCAGTTCCAGCGCCAGCTCGTCGGTGTTTAAAATCTCATCATTGATGGAACCAATCAGCGCCAGCCGAAGCCCCACGCTCTGATCCTCGAATTTAGGCCACAAAATTCCCGGCGTATCCAGAAGCTCCACGTTCTTTCCGAAACGAATCCACTGCTTTCCCTTCGTCACTCCCGGCTTATTTCCGGTCTTGGCGCAGGCCTTTCCCGCATAGGAATTGATAAAGGTGGATTTGCCCACGTTGGGTATCCCCACCACCATGGCACGAACCGGGCGGTTTTTGATTCCCCGTTTTCTGTCCCTCTCAATCTTCTCGCTGCAGGCAGAAAGGATGGCGTTGGTAACCTCCTTCATGCCATTTTTGCTGCGGGCATCCAGCTGGATCACTGAAAATCCCTTATTCTTAAAGAAGCGACTCCATTCCTTCGAGCGCTCCGAATCTGCCAGATCTGCCTTGTTCATAAGTATCAGCCGGTATTTGTTCTTTCCCAGCTCATCGATGTCGGGATTGCGGCTGCTGAGGGGAATCCTTGCATCCACCAGCTCGATCACCAGATCTATCAGCTTTATATCCTCCTGCATTTGGCGCTTTGCCTTTGTCATATGTCCCGGATACCACTGAAAATTCATGTTCTTCCTCCTGCTGCTTCTTAATCATACATCGGTTCCTGCTGCGTCGGTTTCAACGTATCGTTCCCATATTTCCGAAGCTCTCGAAATGGAACCAGGCCTTACCGATGATATACTCCTTCTTCACATTGCCGATATTGGCCAGACGGCTGTCTTCACTGTTGTTGCGGTTATCTCCCAGAACAAAATATTCCTCGTCCCCCAGCCTGATCTCATCTGCTGCAATTCCGGGATCCTCGATAGAAGCCACCGTCGTCTTCTCCACAAAGAGCTCCCCGTTCACATAAACCGCACCATCGCTGATCTTCACCCGGTCTCCGGGGCCTGCGATCACGCGCCGTACATAATAATGGGATTTCACATTGCCGTTAGGTAGAAAGACCACCACATCCCCTGGCTTGGGGCTGGACACAATATAGACAAACCGATTGACGAAAATCTGCTCATCGTTCACCAGTGTGTCAGCCATGGCATTTCCCACCACACTGGTCCTTAGGCCAAAAAAGCTTACAAGCGTATAGGCAATTCCGATTACCACCGCACACTCCACAATATAGGAGAGAATCTCCTTAATTAACGGAAGATTAAGCTTTCTCCTGCGTCTGCTGAAATTTAATCCTTTTCTTCTCTTTCTCATGGTTCCCTCACCTGTTTATTCTATCTACCATCATAAATCATCCCCGGGAAGATGGCAAGAAAAAAAGAGCCGGCAGTATCTGCCAGCTCTCTTTCGCAAAATTATTTTACTAACTCTTTTACCTTTGCAGCCTTACCTACACGGTCTCTTAAGTAGTAAAGTTTCGCACGGCGAACCTTACCTAAACGAACGACCTCAACCTTCTCAACATTCGGAGAATGTAACGGCCATGTCTTCTCGACACCAACACCGTTGGAAATCTTTCTTACGGTAAAGGTTGCGCGGTTGCTTCCACCCTGCTTCTTGATTACAGTTCCCTCGAATACCTGGATACGCTCACGGTTACCCTCTTTAATCTTACCGTAAACCTTAACGGTATCTCCAACGGAGAACTGCGGAACCTCAGCCTTTAACTGCTCAGACTCGATGCTCTTAATAATTTCACTTGCGTTCATTTTGTGACCTCCTAATTCATTTGACGTTCTTAATGCAATTACTGCAACAGAGGACCATCGCCATATTCACAACATCACTAGGTTATCATTTTCCCCGACAAAAAGCAAGCACTTTTTGCAAAAGAAAAGAGCTGATGACGGGAATTGAACCCGTGACCCCTTCCTTACCAAGGAAGTGCTCTACCTCTGAGCCACATCAGCACTTCGTTGACCGCGTCAACTATTACATCATACTATCGGCTCATGGAAAAGTCAAGGGTTATTTTTAATTTTTTACATTTTTTTCTACACCTCGATGATATACCGCTCAAAGGCATTTACCACGCGGGTCTGCCCCATAATATCCTCTCTGGGGAACTGGCGTCCGTAGTTCATATGTACATGGCCGTGGACAAAATATCTGGGGTGATAAGTCTTTACCAGCCGGTTAAAAACCTCAAATCCCCGATGGGGCAGATCCTCTCCGTCATGGAAGCCCCGGGCCGGTGAATGGGTCACCAGAATATCAATTCCCTTGCTTTTCTTTAATTTAAAGAAAAGACGCCTTACCCTCTTTTCCATCTGTTTCTCCGTATACTGGTTCTTTCCGGGGCGATAGCGGTAGGAGCCCCCCAGCCCCAGAATGCGAATTCCCTGAAAAGTATAGATCTTATCCTCAATACAGACACAGCCATCGGGTGGAAACCGGTCATACTGATCGTCATGGTTGCCCCGGATATAAAGCACCGGAACCGAAACCATGGTGGCCAGAAATGACAGATACTCCGGCTTTAAATCCCCACAGGAAATAATCAGATCAATATCCTCATAGTCCTCTTTTCGAAAAAAATCCCATATTATTTTTGATTCTTCATCTGCAACAAATAGTATCTTCATCCTACTTCGTTTCCTCTACACCCTTCACCTGTACTACCGGCTGTGCGGCATCAATCAGTGTCTCCATCTGTGGAATGCTTCCGATTACATTGTCATTGAGCCAGTCCATCTCCATAACGTTCTCCGGCTTCATGGTCTTGTTCTTCTTATTCCGAAGTTCCCCGTCCTGTGACCAGATTTCTCCATAGAAGGGTACGATGTCTCCTTTCTTGATATCGCTCTTCAGATGATCTGCCAGACGCTTTACCCCCACCGGCACATTCTTGGAGCAGATTAGGTCAATGACCCCTGCGGACATTCCCCACCAGTAATTGAGAGCCCTCCCCTGAGATATTCCCTCAGACTGGTAGGATCCGACGATCATACTCTGAATCATCTTCTCGTAGAAAATCCCCCAGTTCCACACCGGCATTAACAGATTGACCGTTTCCCCGCCCCCACAACGGTAGAGGCCGAACTGCCGGCTGGCCATACGTGGTGTGATCATGTCCTGATCCGATACAATGCGTATATCGTTGGTGGTAAGAAACGCATCCCTGTCATAATCCTTTCTGGTGGACCACTCCAGAAAGATTCTGGCTCTTGGATTTGTAAAAGCCGCCCCCAGGGCGAAGGCATTGATATTGGCGATCATTCCGTAAATGGGATAATCCGCGATATAACCGATCTTATCATTTTCTGCCATGGCACCGGCAATCATTCCCGACAGGAATTTCGCCTCGTACATTCTCGCATAGTAGGTACGGATGTACTGGTGCGGCGTGTTGAGACTGCAGTTTAAGATTTTCACCTCCGGGTGATCCACGGCAAATTTCAGGCTGGGCTTCATCATCTGGGGGGCCACCTCAAAGACGATATCCGCCCCCTGAAGGGTCACCTCCTCCAGCACAGTCTCCACCTGCTCCTCCTTCACATCACTGACACAGATGGTCTGAATCTGATCCGAGAAGGTCTCCTCCAGATAGTTTCGCCCCAGCTCATGGGCATAAATCCAGTCCGATGTCTCCGGTGACTTGGGATACAGAAAAGCCACTTTGAACTTTTTGGCTGTGGAAGGCATGAAATAGCTGAAAATACTCTTCTTTTCCTCCAGAGATCCCGGATCCATCACCAGACCGATGCTGTGCTTTTCTGTCAGAACCACAAACTCCTTCCAGCACTTGATGATATTGATGCTGAGCTCCTGATCCGACATTTCCAGCACTTCCTGATACCCATATACATTGATAAAGGCCGTCAGCGCGTCCCCCACCGTGATGGGAAGCTTTCTCCCGCCCCGGAATTCATATTCTTTGGTAAAATGAATGATCAGACTGTTAAACGCAATTTTCTTTTCTTCACTCCACTTCTCGTCCCCTCCGGTCAGTTCAAGAAGCTCCTGTGCCATTCCCGGCTTGGAAAATTCAATATTGAACATCCCGGAGATCTCGTTAAACTTCATATATTCATAGTAGACCTTGATGTCCTCATCCTCAGAATACTTCGGAATCTTTCTTGTGACATTGGCAAGAATGGAGTCCGCCTTAAAATACTTGAGAACGCTGGCACGCTTGTTTCCCTCCACCACGTAATAGCGGTTCATGTACTCGTAAGCAATAATCGGATCCCGGATACCCTCATTCACCTGCGCCTCCGACAGATTCATCCACTTCACGGCAAATTCCGATTTTTCCTCCAGAATCGGCATAAAGTTCGCAGCAAAGGAAAATGTTCTCCCCTTCGTGGAAGTTCCCACTACAAATTCCAGAGGAACCTGAATCAGCCCCATCTTCTGTTCTGTCTGGATTTCCTCCCCCGCAAGAATCTCATCCAGAACCGGCAGATAGGGAACACGCCCCTGTGAAACACAGGATTTATATTCCTTTTTCCCAAGCTTTAAAGCCTCCTGATATTCTATTTCTCCCATAATTCTTTCTTTTCTCCTTTAAATCTACATATATTATCACTTTCTTTATTCCAATTTTACCATATATGTGTTATGATACCAATGAAAAATAAAAATTTTCAAGAATTTCTTTCCTTATTTTATCTCTTTTGCTATAATAAAGAACAGGACACAGATATCTGGGAGGTTTTTATGGAAATTATTACGAAGGAACAGGCCGATATCATCGGGGAAATTGCCAATATCTGTACAGGCACGGCAGCTACTACCCTCAGCATGATGCTGAACAGAGCTACCAACATTTCCACTCCGATGGTTGAGGTTCTCGCGGACGAATCATCCCTTACAAGTGATGACCGCATTCTTGTCAAGGTTCCATACACCAAGGGACTTGACGGAACCAATCTTATGGTGCTTGGCACCAACGATGCTCTTGTCATCGCGAATCTGATGATGGGAGGCGACGGTACGGATGTATCGAATATGCAGCTGGATGAGTTAACACTTTCGGCAATCTCTGAAGCAATGAATCAGATGTGCGGCTCCATTGCCACATCCATGTCCACGCTTCTTAACCGTCCTACGGATATTGGATTTCCACTGATCAATTCCAGGGACAAGAAAACATTTGATATTCCGGAAGAGCTTTGCAATGGAACCGACATTGTAAAAGTTACACTTCATCTGACGGTGGGCGACCTGATTGACAGCAAATTAATTCAGCTGTATCCGGTCAGTATTGTAAAACAGATTTTAAAACAGGAGGAAGTATAAATGGCAAAAATATTAATCGTAGATGACGCAGCATTCATGCGCATGATGCTCAAGGACATCCTTACAAAGGGAGGCTATGAGATCGCAGGAGAGGCTGCTGACGGTGTGGAAGCGGTTGCGAGATACAACGAATTACATCCTGACCTTGTTACCCTTGACATTACGATGCCAAATAAAGACGGAATTCAGGCTCTCAAGGACATCAAGGCTGCCGATCCGGCTGCAACCTGTATCATGTGTTCTGCCATGGGACAGCAGTCCATGGTTATTGAAGCCATCCAGTCCGGTGCCAAGGATTTCATCGTTAAGCCATTCCAGGCTGACCGTGTACTGGAATCCATCCGTAAGGTATTGGGATAAAATACATAACGCAAATAAAAAAAGGAACGTAACCTGCAGTCAGATTACGTTCCCCTTTTGTTTGCTATGATTTACACGAATTCTATACCTGTCGAAGGATCTCAAGTGCATTCTCCGTAAGAATGGCCTGCGCATGCTCCTCCAGATAGGCCTTCCTCTCCGCTCCCACATACAGATCCGATGCATACTCATCCGTCAGCAAAGACAGAAGCTTTACGGAATCCTCCGGGGTATCCGACAGATCCAGAATCAGCAGATACCTGTCCTTCTCCTTATACAGGCGGCCGGGCGGCAGTTCTTCCATTGTGATCAGCCTTGCAAAGCGGCACAAAAGCTCCAGATTGTCAAAGACAACGGTAACGATCACACGAACCGGTGTATCGCTTTCCTCCTCCTGATTTCTGGCTTCCCGGATTTCCTCCCACTTCTGCTGTGGAATGGCATTGATGAGTCCGTTCACGATATCCTTCAGATGCTCCATCATCTCGCCGGATCCCGGGTGCTCGGAAAATGTGAGGGACAATGTGTGATCTGACATAAAATCCGCCCGTACCGTCTTAATGCCCAGCTCAAATTTCGTCTCGAAACGCTGCTCTGCCATATCAAAGATCTCATTCATAAACTCCTGGGTTCGATCCCCGTTGCTCATAATCTCCTCCAGCGTATAACCGAGCTGTGTAATTTCCTCCTCCGAAATGACACAGCGAATGGTGTGCTTTCCGATTCGGGAAAATTTCATAAAATCACCCTCTTTCCTGTTGCAGCCGCCTGATCTTCTGACGGATCCTTTGTAATGTATTATCGACTGATTTGGGCGACTTCTCAAGCATTTCCGCAATCTGAATATAATTATTTCCATCCAGATACAGCCCGAGAACCTGCCCTTCCAAATTGCTCAAACGTTTTTTCAGCTTTTTCCGGAACTCCTCTAAAACCTCCTGTTCAATCACCATCTGCTCCGGACTCCTGCTCTTTCCCAGCAGTTCCTCGGATATCTGGAGCGGTTCTTCTCCATCGCCGTCGGAAAGGGAAACATAGGAGTTGAGGGGCAGGTGCTTTTTGCGGTTGGATGCCTCCAGAGCCGTATAAAGCTGCCGGTTGACGCACAGTTCCGCAAAATGATAAAAGCTGCTGTCCTTATCCCTTCTGTAATCCCGGATTGCCTTAAACAGCCCGATCATTCCCTCCTGGATCAAATCCTCGTTCTCTCCACCGATCAGGTACATGGCGTTGGTCCGTTTCCGAACCAGAGGCTTATATTTTTCCAAAATATAATCGGTAATATCCTCTTCTCCCTGACGAAGCTTATGGATCAGCTCCTCATCCGAATATCCATCATACTGCATGGTCTACCCCTTTTTCATACGCTGTCTCACGATCTCATAGGCCAGCACCCCGGCAGCCACAGAGGCATTCAAAGAGTCGATATTCCCCTTCATGGGGATGGATGCTGTCATGTCACAGGTTTTCTTTACCAGCTGGCTGACGCCCTCTCCCTCGTTTCCGATCACAAGACCTATGGGGCCCGTGAGATTCAGATCATACATGGAAGTTCCATCCATATCCGCGCAGACAAACCACATGCCCTGTTCCTTCAGTTCCTTCATCACTGCCGTCAGATTCGTCACCTTAGCCACCGGCGTGAAGTTCAGCGCTCCCGCTGAGGTCTTTGCCACGGTAGGGGTCAGCCCTACGGCACGGCGCTTGGGAATGATAACCCCATGGGCACCTGCCAGATTGGCGGTACGAATGATTGCCCCCAGATTGTGGGGATCTTCGATGCCATCCAGGATAAACACAAATGGCGGTTCTCCCTTTACGGCCGCAGCCTCCAGAATATCCGAAACCTCCGCATAATCATAGGCGGCGCTGACAGCGATCACCCCTTGATGCTTCCCGGTCTCCGACAGCTGATCCAGCCGTTCCTTCCGGACATAGTTTATGATGGTGTCATGTTTTTTCGCTTCTCTCAAAATAGACCGTACCGGTCCGTCCTGACAGTGATCCAGCACATAAAGCTTATCAATGGTTCTGCCGGAGCGGAAAGCCTCCAATACGGCATTTCTCCCCTCGATCCGGCTCTCTGTCATCCTTGTATCTTCTGTTTTATTTTCCTCGTATCCCATTCTATGATCCTTTTCTATATGGAGCAAAGCTTCATTTGTGATAACTATTCAGAGCCCTTTAGAATAGTTACCGTTTGTTATAATTTCAGTCCCAGCCCGTCGGCAGCTATCCGGATCAGTTCTACCAGCCTCTCAAAACGGTCCGTGAGGTACAGATAGCCCACCAGAGCCTCCAGACCGGTAGCCTTGCGGTAATCCGACATGGTAGCGTTTTTCGCCATGGTGGGGGATTTGGCGTTGCGCCCTCTGCGGTAGACATCTGCCTCTTCCTCCGTCAGATAATCCTGCAGGAATTCAATAATCTCTGCCTGGGTGTGAGCCTTTACGATCTGACAGGTTCTCTGGTGCAGCTGATTTGCCCTGGTATTGCCCTTTCCCACCACCACAGAGCGGATGATCAGGTCAAAAACTCCATCCCCGATGTAGGCAAGAGTCAGAGGCGAATAGGTCCGGATATCCACAGCCGGCACATCAAACTGTTCCTTGATATATGTTTCAATTCCCTTTTCCATCAGACACGCTCCCAGATGACGCCTTCCCGCGTATCTTTAATGGCGATTCCTTTGGAGAGCAGTTCCTCCCGGATGGCATCTGCCTTTGCAAAATCCTTCGCTTTCTTGGCAGCGGCACGCTCTGCGATCTTGTCCTTAATATACTGCTCCAGTTCTGTGTCCACACTGCCGGATTCCTCCAGAAGCTTCTTCCCTGCCGTAGTGAGATTCAAAGAAAGCACCTGGTCAAAATCAGAAAGAAGCTCCAGCTTCGTCTTGTCATTCATATCTGCCTTCACCACGTCATAGACTACGGTGATCGCCATGGAAGTATTCAGATCATTGCAGATGGCATCGGTAAATATCTCCTTGTATTCCGCGAAGGCCTTCGAATCCACCTCACCCTCATCCTTTAAGGCGGCAATCTTTTTCACCAGCTTCTCGTAGGCCAGTTCCACGTTGTTCAGATTCTCATAGGAGAACACTAACGGCTTCCGGTAATGGGACTGTAAACAGAACATCCGGTAAGCCACAGGATCGTATCCCTTCTCCTCCAGCAGAGACACCGTCAGGAAATCTCCCTTTGATTTACTCATCTTGCCAGTCTGGTCATTCAGATGGTTCACATGGAACCAGTAATGGCACCATGGATGCCCCAGGAAAGATTCTGACTGGGCAATTTCATTGGTGTGGTGCGGGAAAATATTATCCACGCCGCCACAGTGGATATCCATATATTCACCAAGATTCTTAATGCCGATGCAGGAGCACTCAATATGCCATCCCGGATAACCTACGCCCCATGGGCTCTCCCACTTCAGCGCCTGATCCTCAAACTTAGATTTGGTGAACCACAGCACAAAGTCGTTCTTATTGCGCTTGTTCACATCCTCCTCCACATCATCGCGGACGCCCACCTGGAGCTGCTCTTTCTCCACAGCAGAAGAAAATACAAAATAGTCCTCCAGCTTACTGGTATCAAAATAGACGTTCCCGCCAGCCTGATAGGCGTATCCCTTCTCCAACAGCACCTCAATCATGTGAATAAATTCCGCAATACAGTTGGTGGCGGGTTCCACCACATCCGGCCGCTTGATATTTAACTTTCTGCAGTCCTCAAAAAACGCATCTGTATAATATTGTGCAACCTCCATCACGGTCTTATGCTCCCGCTTAGCACCCTTAAGCATCTTATCCTCGCCGGTATCCGCATCGGAGGAAAGATGTCCCACATCCGTGATATTCATGACACGCTTCACATCATAGCCCACATAACGTAGTCCCTTCTCCAGCACATCCTCCATGATGTAGCTTCTGAGATTGCCGATATGGGCAAAGTGGTAAACCGTAGGTCCACAGGTGTACATACCGATCTTCCCATCCTCATGGGGAATCACCGTCTCCACCTCTCTGGTCATCGTGTTGTAAAAACGAAATTTATTTTCCATGTCTGATTCCTCTGTCTCTTTATTGTATGCATCTATTTTACAATATTTTTGTAGAAAATCCTATATCTAATCACGAGATTTTTCAAAATGTTATCGTTACATGTGTTACAGTGTGAACAGCAACAGCTTATCTTTTCACGATTTGGAACAGCCCGGACAGCCATCGCAGCCTCCGGTTCCTCCCACGGTCATGCTGCTCTCATAAAAGCTTGTCAAAAGACAGATGGCCTGAGAAGAAATTCCCTCCTGCTGTCCCGTAAAGCCCAGCCCCTCCTCTGTGGTAGCCTTGATGCTGACCTGTTCTACAGAAATCTTAAGTTCTTTTGCAACATTCTCCCGCATCTGTTCGATATAAGGCGCCAGCTTCGGCTTCTGGGCAATTACTGTAGCATCAATGTTACCGATCACATATCCCTTGTCCTCCAGCAGAGCCCCCACATGGGCCAACAGCTTCATGCTGGAAATCCCCTCGTATTCCGGGTCCGTGTCCGGGAAATGCTTTCCGATATCACCAAGGGCAGCCGCCCCCAGCAGGGCATCCATGATGGCATGTACCAGCACATCCGCATCCGAATGTCCCAACAGTCCCAGTGTGTGAGGGATCTCCACCCCGCCAAGGATCAGCTTTCTGCCTTCCACCAGCTTGTGTACATCATATCCCATTCCGATTCTCATTTTCCGTCTCCTTTCCGGTTTTCAGTAATGTCCATTTTATACACCAAAAGAATCTCAACTCCAGTAAACTCAAAGCTTCCTAGTTCTGTGAGCCTTTCCTCCCCATTTAGGGCTCCATTGACCCAAATTTTCATAAGTAACTTTTTCGCTTTATTAGTATAGTAAAAAATAAAAAAGACAGCCGCCGCACTCCCATTGCCCGTTCGTGCAGCGGCTCTATCCTTATCATGTCTAAATTTTATGTATTTTACCCCAAATCTTATGCCAGCGCAGCGGTAATAATTGCCATGGAGTATACCTCAGAAGCATTACAGCCGCGGGAAAGATCGTTGATGGGTGCATTCAGTCCCAGAAGAATCGGACCGTAAGCCTCAAAATTTCCCAGACGCTGTGCGATCTTGTATCCGATGTTTCCTGCATTGATATCGGGGAAAACAAATGTATTGGCATGTCCTGCGATTTCGTTGTCCGGGCACTTGGTCCGTGCAACCCTCGGAGATACGGCAGCGTCAAACTGTAACTCTCCCGCAATCGGAAGATTCGGATACTTCTCTGCTGCCTTACGGGCCGCATTGCGCATCTTATCCACATCCTCTCCCTTTCCTGAGCCGAAGGTAGAGTAGCTTAAGAAAGCAACCTTAGGATCTACACCGAAAATTTTGGCGCACTCTGCAGATTCTCCGGCAATCTCCACCAGCTCATCCTCCGTTGGATGGATGTTGATGGCACAGTCTGCCATAGCAAGAACCTCATTCTCACCGGTTGCAGAAGGGCGAACCAGAATAAAGCAGGAAGATACAATGGTATTTCCCGGCTTTGTCTTAATCAGCTGCAGTGCCGGGCGAACGGTATCTGCAGTAGAATAAGTAGCGCCTCCCAGAAGTGCATCTGCAATTCCCATCTTAACCAGCATGGTACCAAAATAATTCGCCTGGGAGAGCATTCCCTTCGCCTGCTCCGGTGTTACGCCCTTGCTCTTACGCAGTTCACAGAAAAGCTCCACCATCTCATCCATACGGTCAAAATTCTTCGGATCCACGATCTGTGCCCCACGAATGTTAAAACCACTCTCTTCTGCGGCCTTATCAATCTCCTCTTCGCTGCCCACCAGAATCGGATGCAGGAAATTGCTTGCCAGCAGACGGGATGCCGCCTCTAAGATACGGGGATCATTTCCCTCTGTAAATACAATTTTCTTTGGATTTTTCTTAAGTACATCAATCAGTTGTCCAAAACCAAACATAACATATCTCCTTACTCTGTTTTATATTTTATTCTACTAAATAGTTATTTGTTTTTCCAAAGTATATTGTATACTTCCCATTCGTGAAATTCAATGTGTCCCACTGTTTTTTATCAAGTACATTCTAGACATATTTTTCTCCATGCGCCCACGATATTTCCAAGGACTTCACATTTCCAGCGTTATTTGGACGCTCCTGATATATTTTTCTCCATACGCCCATTTTTTCAGGTTTCCCATCTATCTTCTGCAAAATTATGGGCGCATAGCAGATTTCTTTTCTTGGACGACCATTTTCATCATCATAACCACACATTTGACGCACGCCTATGGGCGCATAGCGAATTTCTTTTCACATGCGCCCACTTCCATAAAAAATCCCCAAACAGCCATACAGCCGTCCGGGGATTTCATTATAACCTTCTTCAAATACATATAGCTTTCAGTTACATATCCATCTCAATGCATGCGAAATATATTACTACTGCACTGCCTTAAATGCCTCATCCAGATCCTCAATGATATCGTCGATATTCTCGGTACCGATGGACAGACGGATGGTATTCGGCTTAATGCCCTGGTCTACCAGCTCCGCCGCATTCAACTCAGAGTGAGTGGTAGAAGCCGGATGGATAGCCAGAGACTTCACATCAGCCACATTGGCAAGCAGGGAGAACAGTTCCAGATTGTCGATAAAAGCCTGGGCTTTCTTCGCATCGCCCTTGATCTCAAAGGTAAAGATGGAACCGCCGCCGTTGGGGAAATACTTCTTGTACAGTCTCTGCTGCTCCGGATCCGTAGAAATAGACGGATGGTGCACTGCCTCTACCTGTGGGTGCTTAGAGAGATATTCTACTACCTTCAGGGCATTCTCCACGTGGCGCTCTACTCTTAAGGAAAGGGTCTCAAGTCCCTGTAAAAAGATCCAGCTGTGGAATGGGGAAATGGTAGCACCGGTATCTCTTAAGAGGATGGCACGGATTCTTGTAACAAAAGCAGCCGGGCCGGCAGCATCTGCAAAGCTGATACCATGGTAACTCTCATTTGGCTCCGTAAACTGTGGGAACTTGCCGGATGCTTTCCAGTCAAAGTTACCGCTGTCAATGATGACACCACCGATGGTGGTGCCGTGGCCTCCGATAAATTTCGTTGCGGAATGAACTACAATGTCTGCACCGTATTCAATCGGGCGAACCAAATACGGAGTTGCGAATGTACTGTCAATCACAAGTGGAATGTTATGGGCGTGAGCGATCTTTGCAACGCCCTCAATATCAGCCACCTCAGAATTCGGATTGCCCAGAGTCTCTATGTAAAGTGCTTTGGTATTATCCTGAATTGCACTCTCAAATGCGTTTAAATCCAGCGGATCAACGAAGGTAGTGGTGATTCCGAAATCTACCAGCGTATGTGCCAGCAGGTTGTAGGTTCCACCGTAAATATTTTTGGCTGCCACGATGTGATCCCCTGCAAAAGCAAGATTCTGGATTGTATAGGCAATGGCTGCTGCACCGGAGGAAACTGCCAGAGCTGCCACGCCACCCTCAAGAGCTGCGATACGCTTCTCAAATACATCCTCCGTCGGGTTTGTAAGTCTTCCGTAAATGTTTCCCGCATCCTTCAGACCAAAGCGGTCAGCTGCATGCTGGGAATTGTGGAACACATAGGAGGAAGTCTGGTAAATCGGAACGGCTCTCGCATCGGTCGCCGGATCTGCGCTCTCCTGTCCTACATGCAACTGTAAAGTCTCAAATTTTAAATTTCTGTCTGCATAATGTTTTTTACTCATAATCTTAATCTCCTTTTCCTATTCACGTATTTTGTTCTTTATATTGTATTGATTTCTTAACCTGAATATATCATACCATTTCCATAGGAAAAGTGTTAGTTTTTTATTTTTATAGCTGGTTATAAGTTTTATTTATAGCAATTCCAGAATTTTCGCCGCTCCCATTCCATCCCGATTATCTGCCACAAAATCACAGATTTCCCGGTTTCTCTTCTCCGCGTCAATAGAGAGAATTCTTAAGGTTTTCTCCTCCAGATCAAAATCCTCCATCAGGATATCCCGGATCAGGCTTTCCTTATCCTTTGCCACATAAATAATAGCCGTTGGAAAATGCCGCTTCATGGCAATGGCCCCGCACATATCCAATGGCATGACCGCATATCTTCCATTGGAAAGAACTGCCTCAATATCTTCCTTTTTCGTACCGTACTTGACACCGGCATACATGGTGCGCTCAAAAAAATGCTGCTGCTCGAATTCCTCCTCCGTCAGGAAATGATGCTTGTCGCTTTTCTTCGTACAGTAGGTTTTGGGGCTCACAAAGTGTTCGCTCTCGCAGAGTTTCTTTGTGATATCTCCCTTACCGGAACCGGAGGGTCCCACCAGAGCCAGCACCGATGGACCTGCAAGCTTCAGGGTCTTGGACTGGGAGGCATGAATGATCTGCTTCACCAGGGAAACAAATTCCGTTAGGTTATTGACAGAAAGCAGCCCCGTCATCTTCCGGTTCCAGGGCTTCCGCATCAGCACCGGATAGTTGGCCGGTGACTCCAGCACGTTGTGGATGGCGTCATCCAATATAATGTCAAACTGTACAAGATTTTTGGCGTTTCCAAGAATGATGTTTTCCGGTGGAAATTCCGGAAAAGCCTCCATAATCTGCATTGCCCGGATTCCCATAAATTCCGGGTAGGCTGCGGTAATAAAGTACACATCTGCAATTTCCATTAGACGACGGATAGCTTTCTTATTCCTCTCCGGAACCTGCTGCCTGCGGTAAAGTTCCTCCTCCCCGTAGAATTCCTTAATGACACCTGCGCGCCCCCGGTTCTCCCAAGAATCAATTTCCTCCAATGTGAGAGGCGGATCCAAATTGTATTTTTCATTGGCCATGACGATGGCAATGCTGTTAAAGGGTGCAGTCACATCATCCCAGTCCAGGCCGATCTTTGGTCGAAGCATTTTTTCCTCCTTGTATCACCCGTGTATTCGTCGCCGTAGTTACTTGAATCTATTTTAGGCAAAAAAATAAACCGCTTTCGCGATTTTAATTATCTCTGATTTTCTATTTTATTACCTTTCGATTTGCCGGAAACTTTAAGGACACTATCCGAGTCTCCTCTCCTTAATAAAATCAAAGCTTCCAGCAATTATCATTTCGAAAGATTTAGTAGCGAGAGAGAGACTTGAACTCTCAACCTCCCGGGTATGAACCGGACGCTCTAGCCAGTTGAGCCATCTCGCCATATGAATGGGACCTATAGGGCTCGAACCTATGACCCTCTGCTTGTAAGGCAGATGCTCTCCCAGCTGAGCTAAGATCCCAT
>ONEJ01000097.1 GCA_900316805.1 uncultured Lachnospiraceae bacterium | reverse complement strand
ATTTTGCATCAATAGAATTCTATTGTTATTGGTTCATTGCCATATATTCACGTTGATGCCGTACCACTACTAAGTTGTTAACATTGGTTATTCAATTAGTGATACAAATATTCAAAAGATTATAAAGTCGATCGTAGGCTGTTTGGATGCTAATCAAGTGAAATTACTTGAGGATAGATTTATATTTGTTGAATATCAGCAGGGAAAAGTAGGGGCAGAGGTATCTCCATATACGATTATGATTGATGATAAGCCTCTTTCTATGAAGAAAATCGTTGTGGAGGATTTTAAGCTTGTTTATAAAGCACTGGAAGGGAAAAAATCAAAACTTCCAGTTAGAATTCTGAGAAGATTTAAGCAGGAATTGTATGATTTTACTGTAACCAATATGCCTACAGCCAGTTTGAGAGTTGCTTCTATCGAGGATGAGAGAGTCGCTGATGAAGAACTGGTAATGGCAATCGGCAAGTACAGTGATTATGGCTTAAGAGGATTACATGGTTTAAAAGCAGACGAATGGTATAGGAATATTGTTGTAGGTGATATGGAATTTTCTGCAGATGATTTACTGGAACATGCTTATACAGATTTAGTAAAGCAAAATTCAGGAATTCTTCCGGTAAATAAGTATCTATCAGAAGCTGTAAAGAGTTATCCAGAGTGTATGGAGTCAGCTAAAAAGCAAGATTTTGAGTTTATTATCTGTAATACAATAAAAAAGAATAGAAACAAAGTTAGTAATTATAATTCTGTAATGCAGATATGGGAAAACGAGAAAGAATCATTGGATAGGGCAACGTATTTAATTGCGCATTTGGTAGAAGAAAAAATAAGTGTTGACGAACTAGAAACTGTATTAAAGGAAATTTTTGATAATGATACAAATGTTCTTCAAAATTCAAAACCAGCTGTAAGAACAAATGTAAAAAGACTTATTAGGATTTATGATTATTTGAAATGGGGAAAATAAAAGAACTTCTCGACTAAAGCACCTGGCAAGCAGACACCGTACGAGAAGCCCTTTTCTGATCTGTTCAGTACCTTAGGACTAAAGCATCTATAAATAGACACCGATCCATCAGCACTTAATTATTCTTTGTATTGCACAGAATATTATACATGTCAGAGCTCAATTTGTAAATCGAAAAATTTATTTTTTCTAATACCCCATTACCTGGGTAATTAGACTTTTATTCTCTCCTTGTAGCCGAGAGGAGTCAGACGGACACGGATGTAATAAAGTGCATTGAACGTGTCCCTGGCTCACCAGATGAGTGAACAGGAGGAATGAAAGATGGCACATAAAAGAGCAGAGGTACCGGAGCTTGAGAAGATGCTCCAATATGGAAGAAAGAAATTTGTCAGATACGATGAGGGAGCTAAGCTTTATTCGATGGGCTTGCATACTTTTCAGAATCTGGCGAAGGATGCCGGAGCTGTGTATCGTATTAAAGGTATTGTACTGGTGAATACGGAGCTGGTGGACGAGTATTTGGAGGCATTCAAAGAGGATTAGTTGGACATGAAGGGACAGCTGAGACTCTGAAATTTTCTCAAAAAGTACTTGATTAAATGGGAACCACAAAGTATAATGGAATTCTAAAGATGGAGGTTTGAAGAGATGCCAAGAATGGGTAGACCAAAGGTTGATGATCCTAGAGAATACAGGGTTAACCTTAGATTCTCAAATGAGCAGAAAGCCTTACTTGAGGCATACTGTGAGAAACATCATCTGAAGAAAGCACAGGCGCTTATGATGGCTTTCGATGAAATGATTCGCAAGGATCAGGAAGCTGAAAAGAGCAAGTAGAGTCGGCTGTTCCTTATCTGCGCGTAAGCAACGAGGAAAGTGTGCTGTTTACAGCAACATTTGACGAGTGCACGCGACTGAAGAAATTTATTTCTGAAGGAAGAGATGAGGTGACAGAATGGCAAATTCAAGAAAGGACACGAAAGGGTATGTGCTTCGTACCGGGGAGTGTCAAAGAAGTGATGGGAGATATTCTTATTCCTACACGGATCAGGAGAGCAACCGTCACGTAGTTTATGCAAAGACCTTAGCAGACCTAAGGAAAAAAGAGAGAAAGATCATTCGTGATTTGGAGGATGGCATTGATGCTCATGCTCCGGAGAAGACGACACTGAATCAGCTGTATGACAGATACATTGGTCAGAAGTATGATTTGAAGCCAACCACGAAGGCGAATTACATTTACATGTATGACCATTTTGTGAGAGATGGCTTCGGAAGGAGAAAGCTTTCTGCTATCAAGTATTCGGATGTGAAGAAATTTTACTACGGACTCTTGATGGATAAGACGCTTAAGCCAAATACTTTGGACAATGTGCATACGCAGTTGCATCCTGCTTTTCAAATGGCAGTGAGAGATGGACTGATTCGAGTGAATCCGACCGATGGAGTGATGGCTGAGATTAAGAAGAGCCATATGTGGGAGCACAAGAAGCGACATGCTTTGACGATTCCACAACAGAGAGCCTTTACAGAGTTTATCACGGACAATAAGGAGTATTGCGGATGGTATCCGGTAATCATGGTATTACTTGGAACCGGAATGCGTATCGGAGAGTGCTTAGGGCTTCGTTGGGATGATCTGGATTTCGAGCAGCGCATCATTAGTGTGAATCATAATATTACCAACAGACCACATGATGATGGAACCTGCACCAAGCATATTTCTACTCCAAAGACAAGATCAGGCTATAGAACAATTCCGATGATTGACGAAGTGTACGAGGCCTTCCTGATGGAGTATGAGATGCAGAAGTGTATGGGGTACGAGTCAGAGACAATTGATGATTATACAAACTTTGTTTTTCTGACTTATGGTGGAAGCGTATTATCACCTGGCAGTGTGAATAGAGCTTTGGCTAATATCACTGAAAGCTATAATGCGAAGGAAACACATGCTGCAAGATTGGAGAAGAGAGATCCTATTCTTCTTCCACATTTTTCTGCACACAATCTGAGACATACTTTCTGTACAAGATTCTGTGAGAACGAATCGAATCTGAAGGTGATTCAGAGTGTGATGGGACATTCGGATATTTCCACTACGATGGATATCTACGCTGAGGCAACTGAAGAAAAGAAGCAGGAGATCATGGCTAATCTCCAGGGCAAGATTATTATTTAGCCAGCAGTTTAATAAGAAAAATAATGTTAACAAAAGTGCTTGGATGGATCAAAATGGCACATTTGTTATCAATGGTTATAAATCCGTCAAGGAAACGCTTCATGGGAGCTGACCACACCGTTTACCACACTTAAATTTTGGTGTTGGACTTTGGTGGACGCTGACGGATAGGGCACTTTTTAAGTGATGGATGTTGTTGGATGAACACGGATTTGGATGTAATTTCAATCGGCAAAGTTCCCGACAATGAAAAGAATCCCTAATAGGGACTAATCCGACAGATTGGTAATGAACGGCGACCTCCATAAGGGTTTTAGCATAGGACTCAAACGTGTTACAATCCTGATGGCGGACGTTGGATTCCAATGATTTAGCATGTAATAATCCGAGATTTCCCAATGGATAAGCACGGATTACAAAAGCAAAGTGAATATAATAAATTGAAGAACAATCCGGCCATTAGTTCGGAGAGCAGGAGGTATGGGGAAATATTATGACTAACACAGAAAACAATGCAAAATGGTGGAAAAATGCGGTAGTCTATCAGATTTATCCGAGGAGTTTTCAGGATAGTAACGGAGATGGAATTGGAGATTTAAGAGGAATTATACGGAGGATGGATTACCTGGGAAAACTGGGAATTGATGCCATCTGGCTTTCTCCTGTATGCAAGTCTCCCCAGGAGGATAATGGGTATGACATTTCGGATTATCAGGATATTGATCCTATGTTTGGAAATGTCGATGATATGGAAGCGCTGATTGCAGAGGCGAAGAAATATAATATCCGCATTATTATGGATCTGGTTTTAAATCACACATCAGATAAGCATAGATGGTTTGAAGAGGCAAAGAAGAGCAAGGATAATCCCTATCATGATTATTATGTGTGGAGAGATGGCAGGGAGGGCGTTTTGCCCAATGACATGAAAGGTGTGTTCGGAGGAAGCGCCTGGGAATGGGTACCGGAGCTGAACCAGTACTATTTCCATCAGTTTCTGCCTCAGCAACCGGATCTGAATTGGGAAAATCCACAGGTAAGAAAAGAAATATACGATATGATCCTGTGGTGGATGGACAAAGGCGTTGGCGGTTTCCGGCTGGATGTGATCGACCAGATTGCCAAGGAACCGGATCAGGGAATTACGAACAATGGACCAAGGCTTCATGAGTTTATCCGGGAATTGAGTAGGGAAACTTTCCAAAAAGGAGATTTGATCACAGTTGGGGAAGCCTGGGGAGCGACACCGGAAATCGCAAAGCTATACAGTAATCCAGATGGAAGCGAGTTCTCTATGGTGTTCCAGTTTGAACATATCGGTCTGGACCAGCAGGAGGGAAAAGAAAAATGGGATTTAGCCCCCCTGCCTTTTATCAAGCTGAAGAAAATACTGACCCGCTGGCAGACGGAGCTTCATGGCTGTGGATGGAACAGTCTGTTTTGGAATAACCACGATCTGCCTCGCATTGTTTCCAGATGGGGAAATGACGGCGAGTACAGGGTAGAGTCTGCAAAGATGCTTGCAATCTTATTACACGGCATGCAGGGAACTCCCTATATTTATCAGGGAGAGGAACTGGGCATGACCAATGTCCAATACGATATTGAGGACTACCGGGATGTGGAGATCCTTAATATGTACAAGGAACGCACGGAGGCAGGATATGCCAGGGAAGATGTGATGCGTTCAATCCATGCAAAAGGAAGAGACAATGCACGTACCCCCATGCAGTGGGATGATACGGAAAATGCAGGATTTACAGAGGGGACTCCATGGATTAAGGTCAACAGCAATTATCAGGAGATTAATGCAAAATCCCAGGTAAATGATCCGGATTCCATTTTTAACTGCTACAAAAAACTGATACAGTTAAGAAAAGAATACGATATATTTGTGGAAGGTGATTTTACACTGCTTTTGGAAGAGGATGAAAATATTTTTGCCTATCAGAGAAAGAATGACAAGCAGACCATGCTGGTGATCTGTAATTTCTTTGATCAGACCATCAAAATGCCTTTAGAGGAAAAATGCAGCGACATGAAGATGTTGATTGGCAATTATGACAAGATAGAAGATGCATCTATTCTTCGTCCTTATGAGGCTCGCATCTATGTTAAATAGAGCAGGAGATTTTGCAGGGAAAACACGATGAAAAAAGAGATGAATGAGCATCCGAAGAAAATCAAATCCAATACAGGAGGGATTCTTCTTGCCGCCATCAACGCAAAATATATTCACTCAAATCTGGCGGTTTATTCCCTTAGAGCCTACGCCGGTAAGCAGGGGATAGAGACAGAACTGGCGGAGTACACCATCAACCAGCCTCTGGAGGCAGTATTAAGTGACGTTTATGAGAAAAATCCATCGGTATTGTGTCTTTCCTGCTATATCTGGAACATAGAGTATGTGAAGGAGCTTGTTACGGAATTTCATAAGCTCCGGCCGGAGGCCCCCATCTGGCTGGGGGGACCGGAGGTGTCCTTTCGCACAGAAGAATTTCTGCAGGAAAATCCGGCCGTGACAGGAATCATGATGGGAGAGGGCGAGCGAACCTTTACACAGTTGTGCCGCTATTACAGAGGCGGCACCGGTGCCCCGGAACTTCAGGACATTCCGGGAATTACCTGGCGGGACAAAAGGAAAATACCGGAGATTACCTGTGGAGATGAAAAGAAAAAAGAATTCCATGTGAATCCGGCAGCAGAGCCGATCGCCATGGATGAACTTCCCTTCTGTTATGGAAATCTCACAGATTTTGAGAACCGGATCATATATTATGAATCCAGCCGGGGCTGTCCTTTTTCCTGTTCCTACTGTCTGTCATCGGTGGACAAGCACCTGCGGATGCGAAGTCTTACCCTGGTGTATGAGGAATTGCAGTTCTTTTTGGATCATAAGGTGCCACAGGTGAAGTTTGTGGACCGGACCTTTAACTGCAGCCACCAGCATGCCCTGGGAATCTGGAACTATATTAGGGAACACGATAATGGTGTGACCAATTTTCATTTTGAGGTGTCGGCAGATCTGTTGAACGAGGAGGAACTATGCCTTCTGGAAAGCCTGCGGCCGGGGCTGGTGCAGTTGGAAATCGGCGTGCAGTCCACCAATGACGATACCATCCATGAAATCCACAGAACCATGAATCTGAGTCGGCTGAAAGCTGTGGTACAGCGGGTAAAAAGTGCTGGCAATATCCACCAGCACCTGGATTTGATTGCGGGACTTCCGTTGGAAGATTATGAATCCTTTCGCAGATCCTTCGATGACATTTACCGACTGAAAATTCAACAGCTGCAGCTTGGATTTTTGAAGGTGCTTAAAGGGTCTTATATGTATGAGATGGCTGGAAATTATCAGCTTCTGTACCGGGACAAGCCGCCCTATGAGGTACTGCAGAGCCGGTGGCTGTCCTATGGGGAAATTCAGAAGATTAAGATGGTGGAGGAAATGCTGGAAATTCACTACAACAGTGGACAGTTTCTGCGCACCCTTGCTGTTTTGGAACTGAAGTTTGACAGCCCCTTTGCCATGTATTTGCAGCTTGCAGACTTTTACCGGGAGCAGGGCTTGGACAAGATGAGCCACACCCGCCTTGCCCGGGCTGAAATTCTTTATAATTTTGCCGTGAAAGTGGATTCGGACCATGAAACGCTGTATGGAGAGACGCTGTTGTTTGATCTGTACATCCGGGAAAATATCAAGGCGAGACCCAGGTGGGCGCCGGATCTTTCCGGCCTTCACAAGCAGACCTCAAGGATGCTGCGGGACATGGGATACGAGAAGAAATACTGTCATGTGGAGCCCTTTCATTATTCGGTGTTTAGGATTAATCCCTGGGAAATACATACCGGTTATGACGAGATTTCCTATATGGAAGAGCCTTATTTGCTACTGTTTGATTATGAGAAGCGAAGTCCTTTCAGTCGGGAAGCGGAATGCAGCATTTTGGCTACTGTTCACGGGTAGGTATTTTCGGTACCGAAAATACCTTATGAAAGTCTGCCGTTTGCAGTTTTGGGCAATTTTTCATGCGAAGCATTGCCCAAAACAGTTACAGTTCACATACCTGTGAACTGT
>ONEJ01000099.1 GCA_900316805.1 uncultured Lachnospiraceae bacterium | reverse complement strand
CGCAACAGGGTGGATACAGGGATTCGAACCCTGGGCCTCCAGAGCCACAATCTGGCGCGCTAACCAACTGCGCTATACCCACCATATAAAAATCTGCTTCCTATTTGGAAGAATGTGCTCGAAGGGATTCGAACCCCCGACCCACGGCTTAGAAGGCCGTTGCTCTATCCAGCTGAGCTACGAACACATGCCTTGGTATATGTAATACCAAAGCGGGTGATGGGAATCGAACCCACGTATCCAGCTTGGAAGGCTGGTGTTCTACCATTGAACTACACCCGCGCAAAATCGGGGTGACAGGATTCGAACCTGCGACCTCCTGGTCCCAAACCAGGCGCTCTAGCCAAGCTGAGCCACACCCCGAAGGCTATTCGTTTGATCCGCGTCACCCGTGACGCAAGTAGTATTATATTATAGTATTCTACCATTGTCAACACTTTTTTTCATTTTCTACAAATACTTTTTCAGGAGTTCCTTCATAGCCCGTAAAGCCTTGCCTCTGTGGCTGATGGCGTTCTTCTGTTCTCTGGAAAGCGCCGCTGAAGAACAGCCAAATTCATCCAGGTAGAAAATCGGATCATACCCAAATCCATTCTCCCCCTCCGGCTCCCAGCCGATATAACCCTCCATGGTCTGACGGGTCACCAGTTCCTGTCCATCCGGCAGAACTGCCGCAATGGCGCATACAAACCGCGCGGTACGCTTCTCCTTCGGCACACCCTCCAGCCGATCGATCAGATTCCGGTTCTTAATACTGTAGGAGGTATCCTCCCCCATATAGCGGGCAGAATATACCCCCGGCTCCTTGTTCAGGGCGTCAATCTCCAGCCCCGAATCGTCTGCCAGAACGATTCCATCGGTGTGTTCTGCCACCGCCCGCGCCTTGATCAGGGCATTTTCCTCAAAGGTCTTCCCGTCCTCCACAATATCCGTCACGATTCCGGCTTCCTTCATGGACAGAATTTCCACCGCACAATCTGCCATAATCTCTCTGATTTCACGCATTTTGTCCTTGTTTCCCGTTGCAAATACTAATTTTTTCATTGGTCAATATCCCTCCTTAAATGCTTCCATCACTGCCTCATAAATCCCTTCGGCAGCCTTCTTTTGGTATTTAGAGCTGTTCAATTTCTCCAGTTCCTCATAATTTGTCATAAATCCCACCTCGATCAAGGCGGTGGGAACATGGCTTTCCCTGATAATATAAATTTTATCTCCCTTCAGCAGACCTCTGTTTTCGGTTTCAAAATGCTTTGATACCTGTACAAGGCAGATCTGCGCCAGCTTTTTCCCTGACAATTTCGACTGGTCTGACTCGCTGTACATCACCTGCGTGCCGCTGGTTTCCGTAAAACTGCCGGAGCCATCGGAGTTATTGTGAATACTGATAAACAAATCTGCCTTTGTCTGGTTGGCAAGGCCGACTCTCTGTTCCAGGGTGGGATTTGTATCCTCGGTTCTTGTACAGTACACACCGATGTTTTCCGGGCAGTCCGCAAGCAGCTTTTGAACCTCCAGCAGGATGGCCAGATCAATGTCCTTCTCTGCGATGCCAAGTCTTACTGCCCCCGGTGCATGACCTCCGTGTCCCGCGTCCAGCACCACAACCTTGTCGTAAACCTCATGGGGATCAAGAAACGACAGATACAGACTTTCCTGCCGGTAAAGAGACAGCGGCTCATAAACGCTGTCCAGCTTCAGGGCAATCACACCTTCATTATTTTCCATGTAATAAGAAATTTCCTCGATGTGGTCACTGCTGCCCCGTATGGTATAATTTCCAAAATAGTCCAGCACCCCATGTGGAAAACGCACATATATGGTCTTTTGCATATCGTCCTTCTCGATCCGGACATCATTCTTCCTCACACCCCGGGGAATCTCAATATTTAACTGTGCATCCTCATAATTTTCTTTCTGAACCACCTGTGAGGGTTTTGCAGAGACCGATGCCGTATATCCGCCCCCGTTGTCCTCCTGTGCCATCAGCGTCTCCCGTTCATAAAGCCCCGGAAAAAAATACAGGCTCACACAGGCGATCACTGTCACTGCACCCAGCAGGATGGTGATAATTTTTAGTACTCTTTCGTCCATTCCTTGTTCCTTGTAAAGGCCTTGATGCAGAGATTGCAGTCCTTTTTGTCCTTTACGTTCATAAATTTCTTGCCGTTTAAGCTGATATAGCCCTCCCCGTCATCCAGATTTACACCCTCCAGGATCTTATCTCCCGTGTCGTACTCGATGGCCATGGGATGCTTTGCCCCCGGCGTTTTCAGCCGAACCATCACGGCATAGCGCTCCCCCGGCTGCAGGTCAAAGGTCTCATCAAAATCCACCGTATAATAGCCGGCACACTTTACCACTCCGGAAGCTGCTTTTTCCCGCTCCGAGAAGGAAACCTCATTTTCAAAATCGTGCACCACATAGATCTCATACTCCGTATTGGGTCCTGTGGCGTAAAAGGCAGCCGCCGCCAGTTCCTCCGCACCGTTTGCCTTATATACATTGGCACCGTAGATCTGCTCACTGTCATATCCCATCTTGCCTACCCAGCCGCAGAGATCACTCTGGTAAATATTGTCGTAATTGTTGGCATCATCCACTCTCGTGTAGACCACATTGTGGGTACCGATATTGGTATCGTAGTAGGAAACGTAGAAAATACCGTCCTCCCCGAAATCCTCTCCCCAGCTGTTCTGGCAGATAAAAGCGCCATCCCCCTCCAGGGGTGTATTGAAATTGCTGCGGGGATAATTGTCATCCCAGCCAATGATCACCACGTCATGGTTCGGCTTCTGGGTACCAATATAACAGTAAGCAGCGGTATCCGCATTATAGTAGTCACTATTGCCCTGGGAACTGCGGATGGTGCTGTAAAGAGAGGTCTGCACACCGCCATACTGGAAGACAGCCTCCTTGATTCCCTCATA
This sequence comes from uncultured Lachnospiraceae bacterium, assembly GCA_900316805.1. Classification (GTDB taxonomy): domain Bacteria; phylum Bacillota; class Clostridia; order Lachnospirales; family Lachnospiraceae; genus Roseburia. The sequence continues at coordinate 9,601 of ONEJ01000099.1, read as the reverse complement.
ATCCTTACCATCTATAATCTGCATCTGCTGTACATGCTTGACTGCAGAAAGGGCATTGTTTGTCTTACCGTCCCCGTAAGGATCATCCTCCTCATTCACAGGTCCCTGCCATGCCGCCAGATAAGCCATTCCCATGGTATACTCCCCGCCATCAAACTGATTGGCATGAAAGGAATTGCTCATGGTCATATGATCCACGGAAAAATAATCCTCCTCCTTCGGACGAAGGGAGGATTCCAGCGCACTGGTAGCTGCAAATGCCCAGCAGGTTCCGTAATTTCCCTGATTATAGATCTGCGAAACCCTGCCTCTTTCCCTCAGATCATAGCGGGCGGGTACAAGGGCGCTGGTGTCCGTGTCCGAAGCAGTGACAGTGTTTTTTTCCACATCAAAGCTGCAGCTGTAGTTCAGCAGACGGGACAGATCGTTTAGGCTGACATACAGCCTTCCGTCCTCCTTAGTCAGAGGGGAAACGATTTTTTCCTTTTCTCCGTTTTTCTTTGCGGTATTCTCCCCCAACTTCATGGATACCGAAGTGCTGTGCTTCTCCACCAGAAGCCTCCTGTCCCCATAGACAAAGGCACTGCAGCCCAAGGCATCCCTAAGCATGGATACCGGAATCATAATGTTGCGGTCACCATCCATGTAAAAGGGGATCTGATCGCTTTTGTATGTCTGATTGTCGATCACAACCTCAATGGGCTTTTCATTGACGTCCTTTGCCACCAGCGGATCCCAGACCTCCCGGTCTAAGCTTCCCCCGCGAAACTGCCCGATCTGGTTCTTTTCCACCCCGAAGATCTGAAACTTCAGCAAAAAGACCATAGCAATCATGATGGTAAATACAATATATCTTTTTGAATACTTCATTCCTTATCTCTCCGCTTTTTGAAGGTTTTGTCTCTTTGGCGGTTTCGGCCCCATAAACTGGTAAAAATAGGTCTTGATCATACCGTTATATATCTTGCGGTTCTTGTCTGCCTTACGGCCGATGTAACGCTCTGCTTCCTCGTAGCTGGTGATCATATAGAGGGACCATGCGTCCAGTCCTCGGAAAGCCTGTCCGATCTGTCTGTACAGTGCCGGCAGATCCTCTTTGTCCTCCAGACGTTCTCCATAGGGTGGATTCGTAATGATAAACCCATATTTTTTCGGATGATGCAGATCTGCTACCGCCCGCTGCTGGAAATGGATCAGGTTTTCCACACCGGCCCGACGGGCATTTTCTCTGGCGGCTTTCACCACCTCGCCGTCGATATCATAGCCCTGAATATCCACCGAAACCTCCCTGTCTATCAGCTCCTGTGCCTCCCAAACGGCCTCGTACCAGAGCTTGCGGTCAATCAGGTTCGTCCACTGCTCAGCCGTAAACTCCCGGTTCATGCCCGGAGCGATATTGGCCGCCATCATAGCCGCCTCGATAGGGAAGGTTCCGCTGCCGCAGAAGGGATCCACCAGAATCCTGTCCTTTTTCCACGGGGTCAGCATAAGCAGAGCCGCTGCCAGTGTTTCCGTCAAAGGCGCCTTGCTGGTCATGAGACGATACCCCCTCTTGTGAAGGGAGTCCCCGGAGGTATCCAGTGTCACCATCACCTCATCCTTCAGAAGAAAAATCCGAACCGGATAGGCGGCCCCATCCTCCGGAAACCAGTCCATGTGGCAGGACTTCTTCATCCGCTCCACCATAGCCTTCTTCGCAATGGACTGGATGTCAGAGGGACTAAACAGCTTGCTTTTGATGGAAGAAGCTTTTTTAACCCAGAATTTGCCGTTGGCCGGCAGGTATTCCTCCCAGGGCAGTGCCTTGATCCCCTCAAACAGTTCATCATAAGTAGTTGCGCGAAACCGCCCCACCAGAAGCAGAACCCGCTCAGCACTCCTCAGAAAAATATTGGCACGGCAGATTGCCTCCGCATCTCCCTCAAAAGTGACCCTGCCATCCTCCACGCGGGCAATCTCATACCCCAGATCATAAATTTCCCGTTTCGTCACCGCCTCCAGGCCAAAATGACATGGTGCAACCAGTTCAAATGTTTTCATATTTCTTAATTTCCTTATGTTTCTTTTCTTTTTTCACGTTACTCCTATTGTTACACATTCCCTCCATTTTTGAAATAGGTTTTCTGAAATTTTTTCATTGCCTCGTACCCACCCACAACGGTGGCCACCGTATACCCCTCTCTGCCCAGCCTGCTGGCCAGCTGCATACTGCCCCCTCCGTGCTCACAGTAGAAAAGGACCGGCCGGTTTTTTGAAAGTCCCGCCCCCGTTTCCGTCATTCTGTCGTAAGGAATATTCACCGCTCCCGGCCAGTGTCCCAGCTCATACTCCTTGCGTTCCCTGATATCCACCAGCAGAGCACGATGCTCCCGCAGATAGCGATCCACCTCGCTGGCATATACAAGCTCGAAATTCTTCATGTTTCCTCCTGATAACAGAAAAACAGATTACAGAGATCATCTCCATAATCTGTTTTCTATTATCATATGCAGTTTGCTTTCACAAAGTACATCTCGCCGCCAGACTATCTGCGGTTACTGGTGCGGTCTTTCGCATTCTCCATGCTGTCCTGCGCACGGTCACTGACCCTGTTGGATGTCCGGTTAGACGTCTGGTTGGATGTCTGGTTGGATGTCTGGTTGGACGCCTGGTTGCTTGTCTTATTGGAAGTTTTGTTTGTTCCAGAAGCATTGTTTTTTATACTGTTGTAAGACATATGGTACCTCCTGATTTCCATAATCTTAAATTGATTTGTTACAAAAAATATTGTTTCAAACTTTCCTCAAAAATATACATTGTTTTGATTGCATTCCGGCATCCAATCCTCTATAATAATTTAGAAAAGATGTATATCTTTTCAATGTTATACCTCTTATTAATTATTTATACTCCCCTCAAAAGAGCCGGTTTTTGACCGGCTCTTTTACTTTCCTGAAACTTCTGCTATTTACTTCAACCGCTGCGCTGCTGCTCCAAAAGCAATTTTTGACAAATTTTTCTTATAGAGAAGCCTGCTGACCTGATGCCCTACAAAGGCCCCCGCAAACATCATGGCATAACTGATCAGCACGGACACCAGCGGATGCAGGATCAGCATCTCCAGTTTGAGAACTCCACTTCCCACTGCAAAGCCGATTCCACCGCCCACAAGCAGTAGAACAAAATACATGCAGGCCATGGATAATATAAAATATTTGTAACAGACGGCGAAGAAGATCAACAGTGCAAATTCAACAATTCCTGCCGTATACCAAAGATCTCCGAATCCCTCTGCAAGTCCGGTACCTGTTACCGTACAGGTGATGAGGCGGATGACCACGATCAGTGTCATGGCCGCAAGACTGAAGGCAAGATTCATTTGTGTCATCATGGTAGTCTGGATATTTTTCTTATTGGGAGAGGTCTGGGCCAGCGCAGAAAGGTCTGCGGACAGTGTCATCTGTCCAGGAAGCATGGCTGCACAGAGCAGGAAAACCGCGCCGATATCAAAAACCATAAATCCTCCGTTGATGCGCACCCTAAACGCCATTACCTCAGCTGCAACCCCTGCCACAGACATGATTACAAACAATATCAGATTTATTTTTAATGCTGCGCCATAGCGTATCAGACTAATTCCCTTTTTCAGATTCTTTTTCATAATAACTCCTTTTCTGACGGCACAAAACGTGCCCTACGGTAACGATACTAACTCCAATTCCTGCTGCAATCAGCAGGATCAATTCTGCAGTTCCTCCGTGCATTCCCTTTGTCACCACCCCATATACTTCATAGACCGCTGTTGCGAGACAGGCCACCATCATCTGCTGGATTGCTCCCGGCAGATAACGGGTAATATTCAGTGTCCCCACCGCTATCAAATAGATCATAAGCCCCGCGCAAAGGGCTTCCGGCTTGTGGCTCTTTCCATAACAGACGGCTGCAAACACCATAACATACAAAAATCTGCGGATCAGATCACCAATCAACGCCCCTCTTAACACCGGCATTCCCTGAAGTGATGTCTTCAGGTATTCCGGCTGCCGGCTGCAGATTCCACCAAACAGCCAGTAATCGGAAAATATCTCGTAAAACAGTACAAGGGATCCACCTGTATACAGTCCATGGCTGCTGATTGCTGCAATATCTGCGAAAATAAAATATGTCACCGCCAAAAGCAGGGCCGGAATCACCAGAAGTCCCCAGATCCGGTAGCCCCACGAGGTAAATACCAGATAGCTTTTTCCTCCTTTATTCATAACAGCCTCCTAACCTCTCTGTCCGTTGAAATGCTTCATAACAGCAACACTGATCTGGGAAAGACTAGGTGTTTCCAGTTGGATATCGCAGCCTGCCAGCTGATCCAGCTTCTCGGAAAGGCAGATTCCCTCGTATCCGTATTTCCCGGTATTCACTGTGTATAAAACAGCTCTCGCCCTTGCTTCATCCGCAGGCTCCCCTTTGACAAAGGTGTACTTTTCCTTCAGATCCTCCACGAAACCAGCTTCCGCAATCTTTCCTCCAGCCATGATGATGGCATAATCCGTCACATTCTCCATATCCGCAATATTGTGAGTGGAAAACAGTACACTCCTCTGTCCCTCCTCCTCACACAGATAATTCCGGATCATTTCACAGAGCCGGTCTCTCATGAGCGGATCCAGCGGAGACGCCGGCTCATCCATCAAAAGCAGGCTGGTTTCTCTCGCCATGACCCCTGCGATCATCAGTTTCATGCGGTTTCCATCCGACAGAGCGCTGACCTTCTTGCCACGGTCCTTCTCATCCTTAATGATATTGAGATCGACGCACCATTTGCGGAATTTCTCCCCGGAAAATTTATCAAACAGCAGACTGCTGATTTCCTCCACCTGACGGATCTTCCAATGAGGCAGATAATAATCTCCCGGTCCAGTATATCCGATTGCTTCCTTTACCAGGGGATTCTCCTCCCGGTCCTTATCGCTGTACTGACCAAAATATCGAAGCTGTCCTTTATAGTCCAGCCGGATTCCCGCCAGAATATTTAACAGTGTGGTCTTGCCTGCTCCGTTTTCTCCAATGAGAGCCGTGGCAAATCCCTTCGGCACCTGAAGCTTCGAAACATCCAAATGAAATCCTCGGTATTTCTTGTACAAATTTTCTCCCTCTATTACATAGCTTAACTCCATGTCTGCTCCTTCCTAATCCTCTTTCCAGTCATCTTTCTAATCTACCGCCCAACGCCATGTTGCACTAATCATGCACTTCCTTACGTAAATGAGCTGATTCCATATACCATCACGTGGCATCCTTCACCATAAGCAGCGTCCTGAAAGTCTCCAGAAGCTCATCCTCTGTCATCCCCGCCACTTCCGCAGCAGCAATGGCTTCCATGAGGGAACTCTCCACCTTCCGCAAGTGCTGCTCTCTTAACATCTCGCTGTCCTGGGCATTGACGTAAAAGCCCTTGCCCTGTACCGCAGTTACCAGACCTTCTGCCGCCAGCTCCTCATAGGCCTTCATGGTTGTGATCACACTGATCTTCAGATCCCTGGCCAGTCCACGGATCGACGGCAGATACTCTCCCTGCTTATATTTCCCAGCCAGAATATCTGCCTTAAACTGGGTCGCGATCTGCTGATAGATGGGTTCTCCCGAATTCTGCAAAATTTTCATAGTACCACCATTCCCTGCATCCAGCTGCTTTTTTTGTTTTCTTTATTTTCTTTATTTTCTTTATTATCCATTTCTGTGGCCTCCTTACTGTTTATGTGTTATATATACACCATCTACAGTCGTTTGTCAATATCTATTTATAAAAAATTCCCATGGCCTCTTCCTGCCGCCCGGATTCTCAGGGGGTGGATTTCACAACCCTTCGCACAAATAAAAAAGAGAGCCCAACCTGCTCAGACTCTCTCAAAATATTTGTTTTCACTTCATGTTAAGATTCTAGTTTCCGCTGTCTCCTCACCCGGCTCAAATGCTGCTCAAAGTACCCCTTATTGATAAATTCTGCCAGTGCATACTGTTCCAATACCGGTACTGTGCAGGAAAAGCCTCCGGAGGTCTCATAGTAACGGTCCAAAAGCCGTTCCGGTAAGATCATGTATCCCATACGGATGGAAGGAGACAGACTTTTGGAAAAGGTGTTAATATAAATCACCGAGTTGCTGTCATCCAGCATAAACAGTGTCTGGATCGGTTTTCCCGGCATAAAGAACTCACTGTCAAAATCATCTTCCACAATGAACCTCTCTCCCCTGGCCCACTCCAGATATTCATATCTCTTGGCAATGGGGGCAGTCACCCCGGAAGGATAACTGTGAAAGGGTGTCACGTGAAGAACATCTGCCTCTGTACGTTCCAATAACGCACTCTCTATCCCATCGGCTCCCATTGTCAGCAGTTCACAGCGGGCTCCGGTCCCCTCGTACACCTTCCGAATCTGGTGATACGAGGGATCCTCAATTCCGTATACCTTATCCTTTCCCAACAGCCGCACAACCGTCCCATACAAATGCTCTGCCCCGGAACCGATAATAATCTGCTGGGGCTGGGCAAATACCCCTCGATACCGGAGAAGGTAGGAGGCTATACTGTTTCGCAGAATCGCACAGCCCTCGTTGGGGGATTTCTTTAACAATTCCTCTCCATACTCCGTTATTACACTTCGTATGGTCTTGAAATACAGGGAGTAGGGAAAACTCTCCGGCACGTTTACGGACACACGTCCGTCTTCATCCTGCCCGCCGGTTTCCGGAAGCATTTTCAGTTCATGCTTTTTCTCCCTTCCTGAGGGAAACGCGTGAATCTCGCAGACAAAATAGCCGCTCCTTTCATGGGGTTCAATGTAGCCTTCATCCTTAAGCATCTGATAGGCATTTTCTACTGTAATAAGGCTCACTCCAAGATGCTCTGCCAGACTCCGCTTGGAAGGAAGCTTTTGGTTTTTTACCAGAATACCGCTCTCGATATCCCTTCGTATCATCTGGTAAATATAATAATATTTTGAACTTCCATCTCTGGAATCCATATCGTAGGTCAACATTGGATTTCTTCTCCATCATTTTCTGGCATCTTTTCGCTTCTTTGCCTTGCTTTCATATAACATCAGATCTGCTGTAGAGAGCATCTGGTTTAATTCCACATTCTCACTCCACTTGCACACCGAATAGCCTACCGACAAATCTACATAATATGGCTTATCTGAACTCTGATTAAACAGCTTACTTTTTAAAATAATTCGATCACGAATTTCCGCTGCCTCGTTTTCGTTTTTGATGAGGGCAAATGCTGCAAATTCATCTCCTCCAATACGCCCAATGACATCCAATGACTTTAAACTTTCCTGAAGATACCTGCCGGCCTGACAGATGGCAAAATCACCTTCCTGATGTCCAAACTCATCGTTAATCTGTTTCAAATGATCCAGATCTGCGTAAATGCATAAAACAAAATCCTTTTTTGCCCCGGTCAACAATGACATGGCATGTTCTAAAAATCCTCTTCGATTATATAATTGCGTCAGTTCATCCTTCTCCGACAGCATATTAAGAATATCGTTTTTATTCTTTATCTCCGTCATCGCCTGCTCTAATTCTGACTGAATGACTCTCTGTTTTCTTAACAGCTCAATAAACTGTAAAGCACTGCCAATATGGAGACTGGCACTGTACATACTTGTAATATTATACTCTGTCATATCACAGATTAGCATACCGTATACACGTTTCCCCGCAAACAGAGTATACACTGCCATGTTGAAAATATCTTCACAAGGAAGAATGTCCAGTAAGTTCTGTTCCTTCTTTTGCACTCCCAGATTTTCTTGCGTGACAATCACCCCATTATCCATCCGCGCCATCAGCGTAATCTCCTCCGGACAATTCCAATCCAGAATACTACGATTCACCTGGGGTTCTTTCAGTAGAAAGATGTAGGCATTATTAATCTGCATGAATCGAAGACGTTCCAGCAACACCTCATACAACTGGGAATCATCGTCGATATTGGCAATCATGTCTCTGGTGATAAACGGGGTATTCCAGATATTTCGCTGCAAGGTACCAATCCTGTTATTAATGTTACTCACCGTAATATTCTGCATATAATCCAATATATGACTCGTAAGACTGGAAAGCTGTCTTCTTTTTTCCATGTCTTCACCCAGAAAGATAATATAACTCAGCTGCTTGGCAACTCCCCCAAGAAACTCCTCCATGGCAAATTTCTGAGACTTAATCAGGGTATGCAGGGACACTTCAATAAATTCCACATCATATTGGGAATCCGGCTCCTCCAGATAAACATGAATGATATGATAGAACACCCTATTCAAAATGTCCTTTACATTATGATCCTCCGCAGCACTGATCCGACACACGGATACACTTTCCAGAATATCTTTGCTGCACCTTTTTGTAATTTCCTCACAGGACTCCCCTTGTGGGACTTCACAGGCAAGGGAATTTTTCTGGATTTTCTCTACCCCGCAGGAATTCCTATGACGAAAATAAACCGGTACCCTGACTGATTCCGTTCTTCCCTGCCGGCACAGTTCCTCCGCAACCTTCATTGCCATATAGCCAAGATCATATGTATTTTGTTCCACCGTTGTCAACGCCGGGGCAGCCAATTCAGCCTCCAGGATATCATCAAAACCGGTAATCGAAATATCAACTCCCGGCAGCCGTCCTCGCTTTTTACATTCCTCGTATCCACATAAAGCCATTGTATCATTGGCACAAACCACACCATCGATATCCGGATTATCATCTAATAATCTGCCAAACTGGACTGCGGAATTGGCAGAATAATCTCCATACTGAACCATTTGATCTGTTACTTCCAGTCCGTTTTCCTCCATGACCTGATAATAGGCCGCAAGGCGTTCTTTCGCATCACGGTTGTTTTCCTTTGGTCCGCCCAGATATGCAATTTTTCTGCATCCGTGATCCCGGATCAAATGTTCCGTACATTTTCTGATACCATCCTCATTATCTGAATTTACACTGATATAATCCTCATATTCATCCCCCACAAGAATGACCGGCATCTTCAAATCTGAAAACCGCTGGAAAAATTCTTCCTTCGTCTCCCCCATATAAAGATAAAAAGAAGAAAATACAATAATCAATGCATCCAGCCCTGCCAGCTTCGAATAATCAAATACTGTATTATACTGAAACAGATACTTTTGTTCTTTATTGCCTCCCTCGTAATAATATAATTCATCAAAACAGTTGGCATGCGCTCCCATAAAGAATAACATATTTACATCACATTCTGCTTCCTCGGCACGATGAACTAAGCCATTCAGCAGTTCATCGGAATATGGCGCACAGATGTTCCCAATCAGAACTCCGACTGTAATCTTATCTCTCATGTAAAAACCCCCCTATTAAACATCAGCCTTATAAAATATTCCTAGGGCAAATGAACTGATGTTACATGCTAGTTCTACTAAATTCACATTACACTCAAACACCAATTTTGTCAATTATAACAAAAAAGAAACTCAGCAAAACTTTCATTCTGCTGAGCTTCTCAGATACGTGCGCGAGAGGATTCGAACCCCCGACACCTTGGTCCGTAGCCAAGTGCTCTATCCAGCTGAGCTACGCACACATATTTACTT
>ONEJ01000100.1 GCA_900316805.1 uncultured Lachnospiraceae bacterium | reverse complement strand
CTTTAAGACAAAAGCTGAAGCAGAGGAGTGGGAGCGTAACTTTCGGCAACAGCAGAGAAAAGATTTGGATATCAACTTTGAGAATTTCGTTGAAATCTACTTTGCGGATATGGAGAACAGGCTTAGAGAAAGTACAATCAAGAATAAGAGATATGTGTTTGATTTAAAGGTTACGCCTTATTTCAAAAAGAAAAAGATGTGTGAGATTAAGACAGCGGATATCCGGGCATGGCAGAATGAACTGATTAAGCAGGGATATGCACAGACATATCTTAAAAGTATCAATAACCAGTTGGCTGCACTTTTCAATTATGCCGTCAGATATTATGACCTGAAAGATTTTTGGCACTAGGCCGGAAGCAATCAAGATGTGTCCATTGGTAAATGAACTGAAAAAAAGAAATACCATAGAGACAAAAGTATGTGTGACAGGACAGCATCGTCAAATGCTGGATCAGGTTATAAAGACTTTTGACGTAAAACCGGATTATGATCTGGCAGTCATGAAAGAGAAACAGACGTTATTTGATGTAACCGTTAATATTTTAGACAGTATTCGGGAAGTTCTTGAGAAAGAAAGGCCGGATATTGTGCTGGTTCATGGAGATACCACAACCACTTTTGTATCTGCGCTTGCATGCTTTTATCTTCAGATCAAAGTGGGACATGTGGAAGCTGGACTCAGGACATATGATATATACTCTCCCTATCCGGAAGAGTTTAACCGCCAGGCAGTGGGAATTCTGGCAGCTTATCATTTTGCACCGACAGAGAAGGCAAAGGAGAACCTGCTTTCGGAGGGCAAAGACCCGGCACATATTTTTGTGACTGGAAATACGGCCATCGATGCATCATATGTTCCGTGCAATCAGAAGAATTTTGGATGAACATGAGGATGTAAAGGCAATCTACCCGATTCACATGAATCCGGCGGTTCGGGAGGTTGCTGAAGAAGTTCTGGCTTCCAGTGACAGAATTCATATTATTGAACCACTGGATGTGTTTGATTTTCATAATTTTATGTCCAGAAGTTATTTGATTTTGACAGACAGCGGCGGTATTCAGGAGGAGGGACCGAGTCTCGGTAAGCCGATTCTGGTAATGCGCGATACAACGGAACGTCCGGAGGGTGTGGAAGCCGGCACCCTAAAACTGGTGGGGACAAACGAGGATACCATTTATGAGGAATTCAATCGTTTGCTTTGCAATGAGAAAGCATAGCAGGAAACGAGTATGGCAAGCAACCCATATGGAGATGGGGAAGCCAGCATGAGAATAGCGGATATATTGGAGAAGGATGACTAAGAAAAATATTATGAGGTTGTTTCTGTTTCTGTTTGTGGGAATAGCCGTAATTTCATGTTGGGGCGTGATATTCATCGGGAATCATACAGCATTAAGTGAAAGCAGTATTCTGATGTATGAGGGATATACAAGAGAGGTATATTTGCTGGAATACGATGGACAGAAGAATTGGGTATCGGATGATGAATCGGTTGTAACCGTATCGAATGGTGTGATAGAAGCCGTTCATCCGGGAAAAACCATCATCCATTGCGTCACGGAGGAGGATCAGGACTTTTCCTGTGAGGTAGAGGTGAGAGAGCGAGTGTCAGATTCTTACAGAAAGCTGGCAGATACGGAAGCAGCGTGGATTGCTTCGCTGCAGCTTTCCGATGGCAGTTTTTCCTGTTATGAAATAGAAGAGGGGATGCCTGTACGAGTAAACCCTTATTTTTCAAGCTATGCGGCACTTTCTTTGCTGAAAAACGATTACGATTTTACAAAAAAAAGAAGAAATAGAGGCATATATAAATTGGTATTTTTCGCATATGAATGCAGAACCGGATATAAATGGTTCTGTCGGGACCATTTATGATTATCAGGCATATGTACAGAGGAGAGATGTAATTTCTGAGTCGCATGCGCAGTCCTATGATTCTGCCGATTCGTATGCTGCAGTTTTTTTGATTTTACTTTGGGAGTATTATGACCAATATCGGGATGCCGGTATTCTTGACGCGAACAAAGAAAAAATTGACCAGCTGGTGGATCTTCTGCTGAGTCTGCAGACGGGGGGATACACGGAGACCATACAGGGAAGCGGCATAAAGTATTTGATGGACAATGCGGAGGTGTATTGCGGACTGCAGTGTGCATTCAGATTGTATGATACCTTATGGGCTGAGGAAAATAGAACTCAAATGATAGCTGATGCGGTATCTCTTTTTCAGTACGACTTTGAATGTATTTGGTGGAGTGGGGAATATTATTACTGTGTACTGAACGGAAATAATCAGCCGTATTTCGGAGAGGAAATGGACTGGGAAAAGCTATATGAGTTTGCAGTACCGCAGCTTTTTCCGGTTATTTTTGCGATAGAAACGCCGGAGGATGAGAAGTCCCGTCAGGTATATTCCCGATTTTGCCAACAGTGGAATTGGACCACGATGGAATACGATGATCAGACGTGGTCACTAATTGTGTATGCGGCGGCGATTATGGAGGATTATGACAGCGTAGATAAATTTTTGGAAACAGGCATCATGAATTTTGTCTTTATGGGAATGCCAAAACTTGAGAATGCATTCTGTATTAAAATCTCTGTGCCACTTCCCTTTTCCCTTCGGATAAATCATTCATCTCAACAAACACAGTGGGGTGCCAGACACTATAAATGCTTGTTTCTGGTGTTGCTATCATTGTAATTATTGCGATTGTAAAGATGGCTGGAGGGGATGAAGATAATGCATCAAATCCAGCGGAATTATCATCGCAAGTTGATACCGCAGGATCGCAGGAAACCAATGAATCCACGCAGCAAGCTTCTGAGAAGAATCTATTTTTAGCTGATTTGAAAAAGGTAATGGATGATAAAGTTGCCAAAAAGACATACCGTATTTTAAAGAACAAATTGGGGTTCACGGAGTAGGAGTATGTAGATCAGATGGAAGGGACAACTAATTATGAAATAACGGCAAATGGCTATGATGTAGTAGTTACAGCCAGTGATGATGTCTATAGGATATTCATTCCGGAACATTATGCGCTTTATGAAGATGGAAAGTTACAGCATATCCTGCAGCATGAACCCCACACTCAGCTGCAGGCGGATGTCAAGCTGTGAGAGATCCATATCTAGAATTTCTGAAATCTTATTTAATTTATAGTTGATTGTGTTGCGGTGGACATAAAGCTCATCGGCAGTTCCTTTCACACTTCCATTATGATTCAGGTAGCACCGGAGCACAACGGCGAGGTCGGAATCATTTTTTTTGTCATAGTCTAGGAGAGGCCGGATGGTCTTGTCATAATATTCTATCATGATTTCCTTATCTTCAATTCCTATTAGTAATTTATAAATGCCCATATCCGAGTAAAAGACAAGAGAAGGATCTATTTTGGAATTCTCCTGAAGCTTCTGGATGGATAATGCCTGATGATAGCTTTTACAGACACATCGAACGCTCTTTGTCAGTTTGCCGCATCCCATGGTAATTGTTTCGCCGCTGGCGAGGGATGAGAGAGTATGAGACTTGATTTCATTAATAAAATTGTGAAGCTGTTCATCAGAGTTGGCAGCTGTCACAACAAGGATTTCTGCATCATGGGAAAAGACGGCAGAATTCTGGTATTTGTGCTGGGCAAAGGTGGAAATGCTGACCATAAGCTGCTCCAGGCGGTTTGAGATACTGGAAATACTGTTGTGAAGCCGGATGACACAGACAGAATATTTCCAGTTTACATGAAATCCCTGCTGTGACAGTGGAACCACATAGAGCTCCTCCTGTTTTGGAAAAAAGATTGCATTCTTGAAGGCTGCAGCTGTTTCAAGAGTGCGCTGATCATCCTTGGTGATGGAAAAGCAGAAAATGCGCATCACTTCTGCAAGATGAATTTTCCAGGGAATAACAAAAAGGGGAAAATCCTTTTCATTGCAAAAGTCGATCACCTCCTGCGGGATTGATTCAAGAAAAGGACCTGTATTTACGATAATACCGGCCGCTTTTTTCTGATAAATAAATTCTGTAAGGGTGAGCAGACTCACACGGTTACTCAGACCAAGTCCTGTTGTAAATGCAATCTCTCCGCCCTGCAAAAAGTCCGATGCTTCTGTCGTTTCAACCATATGTACCCAGCTCACCAGATTATGCAGACCGCCTTCGCCTGCAATCAGTGTCACATCCATATGTTCTACTTTTTCAATTAGTCTCTGTAATTCTACTGCCATATTTTTCTCCTTAAAAAAGGCAACGAATCCCCCAATGGGCTTCGTTGCCTTTCGAATACAACAAATTGTAGCACATTTTTCCTGATTTGCAAGTCGAAAAGTGTCGATTGCCAATGGGATTGTGCTATAGCACAATCGAGTTTGGGCCGTGGCTTATTGTTTTGCGCGTTGACTTGCTTATAATGGGGAATATCAAAATGAGTCGTCCATAAAATACAGGGGCAGGAAAGGAAGGTTATGATTATGACATCACAGGAAATAAAAGAGAATGCAAAGAAATATGTACTTCAGTCTTGGAGCAAACAGGGAGCACTCAATCCAATTCCGGTGGAAAAGGCGGAAGGAATTTATTTTTATGATTATGACGGAAATCGTTATACGGATATGTCTTCCCAGCTGGTAAATTTAAATCTTGGCTTTGGCAATCCGGATATTGCAGATGCAATAAAGAAACAGGTGGATCAGTTTTGCTTTGTAGGACCATCCTACGCGGCTGAGTCGAGGGTAACACTGGCAAAAATGATTGTAGACCTGTTGCCGGATACATTTGGAAAAGTCTTTTTCACAAATGCCGGAGCGGATGCCAATGAAAACGCCATTAAGATTGCCCGGATGTTTACAGGCAGGAAGAAGATCTTCAGCCGTTACCGCAGCTATCATGGTTCTTCCTTTGGCGCAGGAAACTTAACCGGTGAGCCGAGACGTTATCCATTGGAGCCGGGCATTCCTGGATTTGTGAAATTCTTTGATCCGTACATATATAGAGAGCCAGTCGAGTTTGCATCGGAAGAGGAAGCAACAAAGTATTATCTGACCAAGCTTCGTGAGCAGATTATTTACGAGGGATCGGATCAGGTTGCCGCCATCGTTATGGAGACCATTACCGGATCCAACGGAATCATCATCCCGCCAAAGGGTTATCTTCCGGGCGTACGCAAGATCTGTGATGAGCTTGGAATTGTCATGATCTGTGACGAGGTAATGGCAGGCTGGGGACGTACCGGAAAGATGTTTGCTTTTGAAAACTTTGATGTAACACCGGATATTGTGACATTTGCCAAGGGTGTAACCTGTGGCTATGTACAGCTTGGCGGCGTAGCAGTCAGCAGTAAAATTGCATCTTACTTTGATGATCATCTTCTTTCCTGCGGACTGACATACAGCGGACACCCACTGGCTTGTGCGGCAGGTGTTGCCTGTGTCAACTACTATTCGAAGGCAAATATTCTGGACAATGTTAACAAGGTTGGAAAAGTATTAGGTGAAAAGCTGGAGGTGCTGAAAGACACCCACGCCTGTGTCGGAGATGTGCGCTATATTGGTTTGTTCTCCTGCGTGGAGCTGGTTAAGGATAAAACAACAAAAGAGGCTTTGGTTTCTTACGGCAGTGATCCACAGGGAGTTATGGGAAAGATTGTCGGAATGCTAAAGGAACGCAAATTTATGACATACTCTCATGAAAATATGATTTTTGTCTGTCCACCGCTTATCATTACAGAAGAGCAGTTGACAGAAGAACTGGCAAAGCTTGATGAAGTGCTTGGAATCGTGGATAAAGAGTTTATTTAAAATCAGGAAAGGAAGTGACAGCATGGCGCATTTTGCAATACCATCCCATATTCTGACAGGAAAGGATGCACTGACTTCTGCAATACCTTATCTAAGTGAATATGGAAGCCGGGCTTTTATAGTTACAGGCAAGCATGTAGGGAAATCCCCAATGCTTGATCAGTTAAAAAAGACACTTGAAAAGGCACAGATTGCCTATTATGTTTTTGACGGTATTACTGGCGAACCAACCGATCAGATGATTGAGGAAGGACTGGTACAGTATCGAAAGGCGGGATGTCAGTTTGTAATCGGAATTGGCGGTGGAAGCCCGCTTGATTCGGCAAAGGCCATTGCGGCAATGGCGGTTAATGAGGGAAAGATTGCCGACTATAACGGAAAAGAGATGACAGGAAGGGTGCCGGGGATTGTCGCAATTCCGACGACCTCAGGGACAGGATCAGAGGCAACGAAATTTACGATCATTACGGATCAGGAAAAGGATATTAAAATGCTCCTGAAAGGAGATTGTCTGGTTCCGGATCTTGCGATTGTCGACCCGGATTTCACCATGGATATGCCGAAAAGTGTGACGGCCGCCACGGGATTGGATGCATTGACTCATGCGGTGGAGGCGTACACCTCAAAAAAGGCGTTTGCGCTGACGGATGTTTTTGCGGTTTCCGCGGTGCGGCGGATTATGAAATATCTGCCGGTTGCATATCAGAATGGTTATGACGCAAAGGCCCGTGAGGAAATGTCGCTTGCGGCTCTGGAGGCGGGAATTTGTATCAATAATTCCAGCGTTACCCTTGTGCATGGCATGAGCCGTCCGATTGGAGCACTCTTCCATGTTCCTCATGGTTTAAGCAACGCAATGCTTTTAAAGGAATGTCTGGGATTTGCGCTGGATGGAGCTTATGTCCCATTTGCAGATCTTGGCAGGGCAATCGGTGCAGCAACGGAGCAGGACAGTGATGAGACAGCAGCAAAGGCACTTCTTACACAGATAGAAAAGCTCTGCAGCATTTGCGAGGTTCCTACGCTTCGTGAATATGGTATTAAGGAAGGGGAATTTTTGCCAGTCATCGAAAAGATGGCGGAGGATGCAGTTGCATCCGGCAGTCCGGGAAATACAAGAAAGGCTGTGACAAAAGAGGACTGCATGCAGTTGTACCGTAAAATCTACGGATAAGTATTTGTGCTTTGGCACAAAAAGGATTGTGTTGCAGCTTATTGAAAAGGATTCGAAGGGAATTTATACTTGCAACATACACAAAACATGGCAAAGGCGCCTGATGACAGGAGTCCTTTGCCGTGTTTTTTAATTGATAGAAAACTGGAGGGAAAGAGATGGGTGAATTGCAGGGAAGAGAAATTGAAATACAGATCAAAGATCTGGGTGTAACATTTCAGGATAACGCAGGAAACGATGTACAGGCACTGACCGGCGTTAATCTTGACATCTATAAAGGAGAGTTCATTTCACTGCTTGGACCTTCCGGATGTGGTAAGACAACATTACTACGAAGTATAGCAGATTTGCAGGAGCCGACAGAGGGAACCGTACGAATTGGAGGAATGACTCCGAAGGAAGTACGACTTCAACAGAAATTCGGTTTTGTATTTCAGCAGCCGGTATTATTCGACTGGCGAACCGTTAAAAAAAATGTGGAGCTACCCCTTGAGATTATGTACCAGTCCAAAGAGGAACGCTCCGAGCGGGCAGGCAAGATGTTGGAAATGGTAGGATTAAAAGATTTTGCCAATCATTTTCCAAAGCAGCTGAGTGGTGGAATGCAGCAGAGAGTAAATATTGCGAGAGCCTTTGGAATCCGGCCGGAAATTCTTTTAATGGATGAGCCGTTCTCAGCTTTGGATGAGTTCACCAAAGAAAAATTGCATGAGGATCTGCTTCGTATCTGGCGGAAAACAAACAAGACGGTTATTTTTGTTACCCACAATATTCAGGAGGCGGTGTTCCTGTCCGATCGGATTTGTGTGTTATCTCCGCATCCGGGAAGATTATCCGCAGTGGTGGATGTGGATCTTCCCAGACCGAGAACGCTGGAAATGAAGGAGACGCAGCACTTTAACGAGCTGGTACTTAAAGTTCGCAACAGCTTTGAAGGGGGCAGTGTTTAATGAAGAAAATAAGTAAACTTTTTGATAAAAAATGGGTATCAACTGTTCTTTGGATTCTTCTGCTGATTGCAGCGTGGGAGATTGGAGCCGTTGTTGTTTCCATAACGAAGAGGTCGCCGGAAAACATTTTACCACATCTGTATCAGATTATTGCGGCAGCATTTTCCGGAAATAAGGTTTCTTCCGGAATGACGGCAACCATGGTGGTACTGACCAGTGCGAGGGCAACGATTTTAAGAGCACTCCTAGGATTTGCACTTGGTACGGCAGCCGGTTTTCTGCTTGCACTGTTAATGAAACTGTCAGGCTTTTGTGAGAAAATGTTGTTCCCGTATCTGATGCTGATTCAGTTGATTCCGGTATTGGGGTTGGCGCCGATCGTCCTCTCAATAACAGGGGATATCAATAAGAGCCGTATTGTGATTGCTGCAATCTTAAGCTTTTATCCCGTTGCGACAAACACGTTGGCAGGTTTTAAATCCGTGGATAAAGATAAATATGATCTGATGTATACCTACGCAGCAAAAAAACACACGATTTACACCAAAGTGCTGATTCCTTCTGCAATACCGTACTTTTTCACGGGAACAAAGATTGCAGCACCGATGGCAATTACCGCATCCATTCTTGTGGATACACTTCAAGGTGATGGAGGAATGGGATGTATGCTCTCCCAGTCTTTGAAGCATGCGATGTCCATATACGTATTCTGGTTAATTGTGTTCTTCAGTGCATTCATTGGTATTTTCAGCAGCTATTTGATGAACTGGATTGAAAATCTGATTTCACCGGAAAAACGGGGAATGCGAAAGGTAAGAAGGATGAAGGGAGGAAATTAGGATGGCCCAGAAAAGAAAGAGACCAAAAAGTCTGTATCGGCGGATGCAGGAAAATAAAAAGCTACAGGCTGCGGCAACCATTATACTGCCGGTTTTACTGGGAATCATAATTCTGGCGCTCTGGCAGACCCAGGTGCTTCATCACTGGTTTAAAACCGACACCTTTACCCTTCCTCTTCTCGGCAGGATTAAAACGATTTTTATGGAAAATATCGGAAAGATCTGGGAGAACGTGGTGGCAACCATGACCGTTGCACTTGCAGGTTTGGCAGTCGGAAGTCTGCTGGGCTATGGAATCGCCATTCTCGCAGCGTTTTTTCCAAGAGCCGGAAAGGGTGGCCTCAGTGTCATCGGTGCCTTTGCATCAATTCCTGTTGTGGCACTGGCACCCGTTATGAATAACTGGACCAAGGATGTGTCCGATGATGCCAGCATACGAAGCATGGTTGCAAAAATTCTGGTAGTCATGCTGATTGCAGCGGCAAATATGAGTCTGAATGCCTATCGGGGACTGACAGAATTAAAACCCTACGCAAAAGATCTGATGGCGACTTACGCAGCAAAAAAGCGAACAACCCTTTTGAAGCTTCAGCTTCCCAATTCAGTACCATACATATTTGTTGCACTCAAGGTATCGGTACCGGCAAGTATTATGACCGCAATCGTCAGTGAGTACTTTGCGGAATATATCATTGGTGTCGGCAGACAGATTCGAGAGAACATTGTACTGGCACAGTATCCAACCGCCTGGGCATACATTGCAACGGCGTGTATTCTCGGCATCGTTTCCTATGTGGTGCTGGTGATTGTACAGAGTATTCTCCTTCGGCGCTACCACTAATCGCGGAGGCGCAGAAACAGTAATAATTCAGCAGCGAAGTAATTCGCATATTTCACTTCATGGTAACAAAAATATTTAATATAAAAAAATTTAGGAGGACAAAATTATGAAGAAGAGAACATTAAAATTAATGAGTATGTCCCTTGCGGCGGTAATCACAGTTGCAATGATGACTGGATGTGGTTCCTCATCCAGTGAGACCAAGAGTGAACCCCCCGCAGGAACACAGAGTACATCAGAGAGCGGTTCAGCAGATAGCGAAGCCGCCGTAATGAGCAACGAAGAGATTATCAAGAAGTCAGCAGGCGAAGGGAAGGTCAGCAATTGGGGAATCGGAAACGAATATGAGATTCTTGCTCTCCTTGCCAAGTACGGCCTTCCGACAGAGTATTTGAGCGAAGATTTTACCATGGATGCCTTTGATGATGACTCCAGTACCTTGGCATCTGCTATGACCTACAACGAGCTTGGTCTGGTAAAGAACAATTACGATGGTGGATACGGCTATGGTGATACGGTTGGATATATTGATATGAACGATGAGGGTGTTGCTATGCTGGAAGATAACATTTTCTGTAAGAAGAGCTTTGCTGCAGAAAATCCAGAGACCGTAAAGGCATTCTTGTATGCATCCCTTAAGGGCTGGGAATATGCAGTTGCGAATCCGGAGGAGGCAGCACAGATCGTATATGAGGCAGGTTCTTCTGTATCGCAGGATCACCAGTTATACATGGCTGGAGAGGTGGCAAAGCTTGTTTCCACGGACATGAACGGCAATTCTGTAAGTGAGGTTGGTAAGATTGATGATGCGGCAATGCAGCAGACACTGGATATTGCAAAGAAGTATGTGACATTGGATGATTCCGCAGCACAGGATGCTTTTTCAAAGTTGACGCTGGATGATATCCGCGATACCAGTTTTTATGAGGCTGCAACCGGTTCTTCTGACGGCAAGTTCGACGTGGAAAAGAGCGAAGTATCTATCCAGCTCAAGTGGCTGCCGCAGGCACAGTTCATGGGCTATTATGTTGCAGATGCAAAGGGTTACTATGATGAGGTTGGTCTGAAAGTTAACATCGTATCTGGTGGTGGTGATATCTCCGAGACAACAGCCGTAAATAATGGAACTGTTGACTTTGGTGTAACATGGCCGACAAATATGGCAGTTGCAGATGCCGGTGGAATGGATCTGGTGGAGATTGCACAGATCTACCAGAGATCCGGAATGACATTAGTATATAAGTATGACAACTTCAAAGCGGAATAGGAGATGAAGGAAGTATGGAATTACTGATTAAAGGTGGAACTGTTGTTACCGCGACAGAGAGCTTTGTGTCTGATGTTGCAGTGGACGGTGGAAAAATTGTAGCAATTGGAAAGAATCTTCCGTTTAGTGCGGATCAGGTTGTAGATGCGACAGGCAGGCTTGTGCTGCCTGGCGCACTCGATGCCCACACACACATGGCGATGCCGTTTGGTGGAACTGTTTCGGCAGACAGTTATCTGTCCGGAACAAGAGCAGCCGTGTGTGGCGGCGTTACCACCATTTTTGATTATCCGGTACAGCACAAGGGAGAGACCATTCTGGGACTGGTGAATTCCAAGAAAGAGATTCTGGAAAAAGATGCATGCTGTGATTATGCATTTCACTGCTGCATCACCGATCTTAATGATGGAGAGATTTTAGATGAGATGGAGCAGGCTGTTTCAGAAGGTATTACAAGCTTCAAGTGCTTTCTGGTTTATAAAAAGGAAGGCATGATGGTTGATGACGGAATGCTTGCAAGACTTCTTCTTCGCGCCAAAGAACTTGGTGCCATGATTAATGTTCACGCAGAGAATCCGGATTTAATCGATTTGCGTACAGAGCAGTACTTAAAAGAGGGCAAAACCTCTGCATGGTATCACTATATGAGCCGTCCTGAGTTTGTGGAGGCAGAGGCTGACAAGCGGGTTGTTCACTGGGCAAGCCATCTGGATACCCCAGTGTATCTCGTACATATGGCAGACAAGGAAGGACTTGAAGCATGCATCAAGGCAAAGGAAGAGGGACATGAGGTTCTGATCGAGACATGTCCGCAGTATCTTGAATTTACCTGCGATGTATATAAGCGGGAGGACGGCCGCAATTTCGTCTGCTCGCCTCCTATGAAGGGGCAGGAGAGCCAGGACGCATTGTGGACTGCGCTGAAGGCAGGTTTCATTGATACTGTGGCAACAGATCACTGTCCATTCCAGAGCTATGAAAAGGATTGGGGTAAGGATGACTTTACCAAAATTCCAAATGGTTGTGCCGGCGTTGAGAATCTTTATCCATATATGCTGGATGCGGCAAATACCGGCAAGCTTTCTTTCGAGCGGGTTGTAGAGGTTTGCTCCACCAACGTGGCAAAAATTTTCGGCTGTGAAAACAAAGGCGCGATTGCAGTTGGAAAAGATGCTGACATCGTAATCTATGATAAAGATAAGGATTTCACGATCAGCGTGGACAATATGCATTCCGATTATGATCACACAATCTGGGAGGGCAAAAAGCTCCACGGTTATCCGGTACAGACCTATCTTCGTGGCAAGCTGGTTTACGATAACGGAGATTATGTTGGAACGCCTGGTATGGGCAATTTTGTAAAACGTGCAAAAAGAGCATAGGTAAAGAAGGAGGATGATGCAATGGCATATGAACAGTTAAAAAGAAAGAGTGAGACGAGCAGATGCCTGTTGTGTCAGGACGCTCCCTGCAGCAGCTGTTGCCCGAAAGGGCTTGCAGTTGCTGATATTGTCCGCTCACTTCGTTTCGAAAATGTAACCGGAGCGGCAAGAAAATTAGGAAAAAGTAATCCGTGTGAAGGCTGCAGTGCACCCTGTGTGGATGCCTGCACCCGCAGCCGGATTGACAGGGGAATTGATATTCCGATGCTTTTTTCCGGCATAGAGGAAGATGCTTCGAAGGAAAGTACGGTAGATTTGTCCATTGATTTTTGCGGTGTACACTGTGAGAATCCATTTTTCCTCTCATCCTCCGTGGTGGGAAGCAATTATGAGATGGTGGCAAAGGCATTTGAAATGGGATGGGCTGGGGTCGCGTTTAAGACGATCGGTCTGTTTGTCCCGGAAGAAGTATCGCCGCGATTTGCAGCGCTTGAAAAGGAGAATAATCCATTTGTAGGGTTTAAAAATATCGAGCAGATTTCCGATCACACGCTGGAGGAAAACCTGGGATATCTAAAGCAGCTGAAAAAGGATTATCCTACAAAGGTTATTATAGCGTCCATTATGGGACAAAATGAGACTGAGTGGACAAAGCTCTCAGAACTGATGGAAGCGGCTGGAGCCGATATTATTGAGTGTAATTTCTCCTGTCCGCAGATGGTGGGTGAGGGACTGGGCAGTGATGTGGGAACAAACCCTGAGCTTGTTGCAAGATATACAGCTGCAACAAGACGGGGAACAAAGCTTCCGATTCTTGCCAAAATGACACCGAATATCACCCGCATGGAGATTCCGGCACACGCGGCTATTCAGTCCGGTGCGGATGGACTGGCGGCAATCAACACAATTAAGAGTGTGATGAATATTGATCTGGAATCCTTCGCTTCCGCACCAGATGTAGATGGAAAGTCGGCAGTGGGTGGATATTCCGGCAAGGCAGTCAAGCCAATTGCGCTGCGTTTTATCCACGATCTGAAAAAGGATGCCAGACTCCGGGATGTGCCGGTAAGTGGTATGGGTGGTATTGAGACATGGAGAGATGCGGCAGAGTTTATGGCTCTTGGATGTGAGACGGTGCAGGTAACCACCAGCGTTATGCAGTATGGCTATCGTATTATCGAGGATATGATAGAAGGAATGACGGATTATCTTACCAGTATTGGTGCCCGGTCCATTCGTGAAATCGTTGGAAAGGCATTGCCGAATGTGGTGCCGGCGGAGGCTGTGAATCGTCATAGTATCGAGTATCCGCGGTTTAACCGCAGCAGCTGTGTCGGCTGTGGCAGATGTTATCTGTCCTGCTTTGACGGTGGGCATCAGGCACTTCGCATGGATGAAAATCGGCAGCCGGTCATGGATCCGAAGAAGTGTGTGGGATGTCAGCTGTGTAAGCTGGTTTGTCCGACCGGATCGATTACCGCCGGAACCCGCGTGGATAAATAATAAGTGTGACTATTAAATATGAATTAACGAAAAGGAAGGTGCAGATTATGTATACATGCAGTTTGGAACGAATGACAGATAAGATTAAAACATTTTCACAGTTTGGAGATGCCGGACATGGCGGAATTACCCGCTATTCCCTGTCTCCGGAAGCGATTATGGCAAGAAATGAATTTAAAAAGCGCATGGAAGCAATCGGAGCAACAATCGAAATTGACGATGTTGCCAACATGTACGCAACGCTCCCGGGAAGCGATCCGGATGCAAAGAGAATTGTGATGGCATCTCACTGTGATTCTGTAAAAAATGGCGGAAATTATGATGGAATCTTAGGTGTCATGTCTGCGATGGAGGTACTTGAGACCGTTGCGGAGAACAACATTCCACATAAGCATCCTCTTACAGCGATGATCTGGACAAATGAGGAAGGTTCTCTCTATCCACCGGCAATGATGTGTTCCGGAATTGTATGCTACGATTATCTGCCGGAAGATATCCGCAGCAAGTTCAAATATGAAGACATGATGAATTCGAAGAGCATTCTTGACAATACAAGCACTTTCGGTGAGGCACTGGAAAAATCCGGGTTCAAAGGAGATAAGAAGTATCGTCTCTCTCCGGAAAAATATGAGTACTACTTTGAGACACATATCGAGCAGGGTCCAATCCTTGAGGATGCGGGAAATGATATCGGTGTCGTTGACTGTGTACTCGGTATGTTTAATTACCGCCTGAAATTCTATGGGCAGACCACTCATGCGGGGACCTTCCCGATGCCAAAGAGAAAGGATGCATTTTTAGCTGCATCACAGGCACTTTGCTATCTCCATGAGGAGATTGATAAGCTGGGCTATCCGGAGCTTGTATACACAACCGGCGAGGTGGTTTGTCATCCATGTGTACATACCTGTGTACCTGATTTCTTTGATTTTTCATTTGATGCAAGACATGAGGATCCGAAGGTGCTTGAGCAGGTTCTTGCAATCGTAAAGAGCTGTGCGGAAAAGACATGGGCAGGCTGTACCTGCGAAGTCGTAAAGGCTTGGAACCGTGATACTGTATATTGGGATAAGAAGCTGGTTGGTTTCGTTAAGGAAGCTGCAGAAGAACTTGGCGTATCACACCAGTACATTCATTCCGGTGCCGGACATGATGCACAGTTTGCCGCATACATGCTCCCGGCAACCATGATCTTCGTACAGTCCAGGGATGGATTATCCCATTGTGAGCCAGAGTACTCCTCACCGGAACACTGTACGGAAGGCGCATCCGTTATGTTGAATGCCGTGCTCAAGGCAGACGAACAGTAAAGATTGTGGTTGCGATTCAGGGGCAGATAGAAATTATGTTTGTAAGAAATGAGGTCAGAAGTGATGAAGAAGATTCTAGTGAGCAAATGCCTGTATGGTGGAGAGATTGTCCGATACGACGGCGGTGATACGACAGAGACAGACCCGCGTTTCCTCGAGTGGAAAGCGCAGGGGCGTCTGATTCCGGTGTGTCCGGAGGTCTTTGGAGGGCTTCCGACCCCACGCCCTGATTCCCAGCGCATTGATGGGATTCATGTACAGGCACAGACCGGGCGGGATGTGACTGAGGAATATACGAAGGGTGCGAAAGAGGCATTGCGGTTAGCACAGTCTGAAGATGTTGCATTTTGTATTATGAAACAGGACAGTCCGTCCTGTGGCAGCAAGTTTATTTATGACGGAACTTTTACAGACACAAAGGTTCCGGGGCAGGGACTGGCGGTCGAGTATCTGAGAAATGCCGGATTTATAGTTTTTGGCGAGGAAGATATAGATGAAGCAGCAGTTTTTCTGGCGGAGCTTGAAGCACAGTAGCGGGAGGTAAGAACATGCGAAATTATGTAATTACGATAGCAAGGGGATTCGGAAGCGGTGGAAAGGACATTGGAACGCGTCTTGGAAAAGAGCTTGGGATCCCCTGCTATGAGCGGCAGATTCTCACAATGGCCTCTGACCAGAGCGGAATTGACGAGAGCGTGTTTGTCGAGACGGATGAGATACTTCGGGGAAAGCATCTGGCGAACTTTATGCGTCGGATGCCAGTCAGTGGTGTGGTGGAGCCAATGGATCGCGATTTCGTATCCGATGTGAATGTATTCAATATTCAGGCAGATATTATCCGCACTCTGGCAAACACCGAAAGTTGCATCATTATAGGAAAATGTGCGGATGACATTCTTCGCAATTATAGAAATGTGATTAGTGTGTACGTGGAGGCTCCGCGCGCTGCATGTGTCAAATCAATTATGGAGAAAATGCATGTCTCCGAAAAACGTGCCAATTATCTGATCCAGACAACGGATAAATACCGCTCTAGGTATTACAGTTACTACACCTCCGGCAAAGACTGGACGAACCCGACAAACTACGATTTGGTGCTCAACAGTGACAGGGTTGGCCGTGAGAAATGTGTACAGTTGATTAAGGAGTATGTAAAAATCCGTTTTGAAGAATAAAACCCAGTACCCCAATAATCTCAGGGAGCCGGTTCATGGTTCTCCTATGGCATTGGTGAATACGGCTTTGTGTAATGAAATCTATCTTTCTCTTGATGAAAAGCATTACGGCAGGATACCAAAATCAAACGTTCAGCGGAGAATGATAAGCTTTACAGATTTATATAACGCCCACAAAATTCAGGATGGCACCGAGTTCATCATGGAGTATGATGGGGGTCTGCCATTATGCTGTGGCTGAATATGTTCCGCAGGATCATGCCTGCTATATGCTTCTTTTGGATGACAATAAGAAACCCTATTATAGCGCAAAGGGAGAAAAGATAGGCTATTATAATACATCCTCCCAGGCAGGCATAGATGCGGTAAATATGTATCGAAAGAAAAACCAGATTGAAACCAGATTAGAGTCTTTAAATGGGCCGGCATATTGGAAAACCACAGAAGGCATTACCATAAAGGCATTGATTGATTCGCTGTGAAATCGAGGCTGGGCTATTTGGAAAAAACGATGCAGAAATGGGGCTTGTGAAAGCCCCATATTTGTTACATCATGCGCCTGACAGCGCAGGTTTCTCGGCTGTTTCTACACGCATTCCAAGACAATGACTTCACAGCTGTCAAGGGTCAGCGTCTCCTGAGGTGCTTCTGTTCTGTGGCAGTTGGACGGAAGCACTTTTTTCATTGGGGTATCCAGAGGAAGGGATACCGCATCTCTTCCAAAGTTTGCTGCCACCAGAATCCGTTTGTCGTCACCCTCCCGGTAGTAGGCCATGACCGAATCCGTATCTTCATAAACCGGGACAAATTTACCATAGGTAAACACTTCTTTGTATTCCGGAGATTTGCGCACCTTTACCAGCTGACGGTAATAGTTCAGCACGGAATCAGGATCCTTCTCCTGGCTTTCCACATTGATTTCCCTAAAAATGTATTGGATTACATTGAACTTCATTTTGCCGAGAATATTTCCGTGTCGGATCTGGCGAAGCTTTGCTATTTCAGCGATTACCATTTCATGCGTTTTTTCAAAAAGCATATGAACATGACCTGCGTGGAATACATCAATAACCTGCGGCTGGAGAAGGCTGTCGAACTGTTTGAACAGGGAAATACCGAGATTCTGGAGGTCTCCCTGTCGGTGGGATTCCATAATCTGTCCTATTTTTATCGGGCCTTTAAGAAAAAGTACCGGATGACACCCCTTTCTTTTATCAAAGAATTAAATGGAAAGCAGGGTTGAGGTGGCACCCGCCTGAGAAATCCCATTGCAACACATAAAATGGGCGATAGAGCCCAAATCCGCCCCCCACCGCCCAAAATAAAACAGCACATGTAAATCCCATGCGAAATTTGATGGTAGTAAACCCTCGAATAGTCTGCTATAATAGGACTATCCTCATTTATCCCTAAAAAGGTAAATAATACACGCCATTCGGAGAAGACCATGAATATAGAAAGATTCGAATTCAGAAATATTAGAATAGACGAAGCGGATCAGGCGGCAGAAATCGAGCAGATCTGTTTTCCACCTAACGAGGCCTGTTCCAGAGAGCATATGATGGATCGGGTGCTTCATGCGCCGGATTTATTTCTGGTGGCAGTTGATAAGGAGACGGGGAAAATGTGATGCTTCTTGGGCTGGACGTGCTGCCGGAGTATCGGGGGCAGGGGCTGGCCAGAGAGTTGGTAGAGCAGTATGCGGCCAGAGAACACAAAAATGGCAGGCAGAGGATGCTTCTTACCTGCCTGAAGGAAAAGGTGGGAATGTATCAAAAGTTCGGATTTTGGGACAGAGGGATTGCAGATTCTATCTGGGGTGGCAAAATCTGGAATGAGATGGTATACTTCCTTGAGGAGTCAGACATTCGGTAGAATTAGTTGCGTAGGAGTGCAAGATATGATATACCATTTTGGAACACTTTTTCGAAAAGAGAGAAAAAGAAGAGGATACAAGAAAAAATATATCCATGAAAGAGGAAGTGTGAAGTGACAAGAAGAGAACTGGAAGTAACGGATCCACAGGAGATCATCCGCATTCTTGATACTTGTAAGGTGCTCCATCTGGGGCTGGTGGATGAGGGGCAGCCCTACATCGTTCCCATGAATTACGGCTATGTGATGGAGGATGAGCAGCTGACCATCTATCTGCATTCCGCTGCACAAGGTTATAAGCTGGATGTGATACAGAAAAATCCTGTGGCATGTTTCGTGATGGAATGTGATGTGACACCCTTTGCGGGGCAGGTGGCCTGTCAGTACGGGACATCCTATTCCTCCCTCTTTGGCCGGGGAACTGTGGAATTGGTGGAGGATGTGGAGGAAAAGAAAAAGGCCCTTACGATCCTGATGAAGACCCAGACCGGAAAGGATTTTACCTTTGATGACCGGATGGTGTCCATCGTCAGCGTGATGAAAATACAAGCGGGCAGCTATACCGCGAAGAAGCGCCCCATCCCGGCGGCGCTTGGCCTGTACAGTGAAAATTAAATTGTTGATACATATGACCGGTTTGCGATTCCGATAGCACAGTTGTAGAAGCAGCCTTACCGAAACCATAAGGTATTTATCGTCTGTTATACCGGTACAGCGAATAAATTTAGAAACCGGTACTTTGGAAAAATATAATGGAGGAAATAACAATGGCAGAATCAATGAAAGATTTTGAGAAGGAACTGGAGCGGTCCTTCCGCACAATTAACGTAGGAGACATCATCAGCGGGACAGTGGTTGCGGTGTCCGATGATGAGGTAACACTGGATCTTGGTTATTTCGCACCGGGAATCATCAAAATAGAGAATCTCAGTAATGACCCGGATTACAATGCGAAGGAGCAGCTGCAACCGGGAGATGTGATCGAGGCTACGGTGGTGAGCACCGATGACGGAAGCGGCAATATTGAATTGTCTAAGAAAGAGGCCAACGATGTGCTGGCATGGGAGAAGTTGGAGGAGATGAAGCAGCAGGAGACCATCGTGACGGTCCGCATCAAGGAGAGTGTACCCGCCGGTGTCATCGGCTATCTGGAGGGCATCCGCGCCTTTGTTCCCGCATCCCAGATTTCCGCAGATTATGTGGAGGATACCAGTGCCTGGATTGGCAAGGATATCCGCGTGAAAGTGATCACGGTGGATCCGGAGAAAGAAAAACTGGTGTTATCCGGCAAGGCTGTTGCCAGACAGGAGCGTGAGGAAGAACACAATCACCGGGTTGCCATGCTGGTACCGGGCTCCGTGGTAGAGGGAACCGTGGAATCCATCATGCCCTACGGTGCTTTTGTCAACATTGGAAATGGCATCAGTGGTCTGGTGCACATTTCCCAGATCAGCCAGAAGCGGATTTCATCGGTGCATGAAGTGCTGAAGGAAGGCCAGAAGGTTAAGGCAAAGATTTTAAACACCAATGACGGCAAGGTCAGCCTCAGCATGAAAGCCTTAGAGGACATTATGGAAAAGGCAGAGGATGAAGAACAGGCAGAAGCAGTGGAGTACAGTTCCAATGAGACCGCCGGTACGAGTCTTGGAGATCTGCTTTCCGGACTGAAGTTATAGATTAAAGGGCTGGCCTAATGGCCAGCCCTTAACTGTGCGATCTCTTCTTTGTAAGGGGCTCTGGTGTCCTTGGGATTTTCCGGATTTTTGATCCATGGTGTTTCCAGAATCTTTGGCACCTGAAGGAAATCCGGATGCCACACGATGGATTTCAGCGCGTCGAAACCAATCTCTCCCTTCCCCAGATTCTCGTGGCGGTCCTTTTGGGCGCCCCGGACATTTTTGGAATCATTGATGTGAAACACGGCGATCTGGTCTTTTCCCAGGATCCGGTGGAATTCTTCAATTACTCCGTCAAAATCATTTACAATATCATATCCGGCATCGTGGGTATGGCAGGTGTCAAAGCAGACCCGAAGCTTTTCATTATGCACGACACCGTCGTAGATGGCTGCCAGCTCCTCAAAGCTGCGGCCGATTTCTGAGCCCTTTCCCGCCATGGTTTCCAAGGCGATGAAGCAGTCCGTATCTGCGGTCAGTACTTCGTTGAGCCCTTTGATGATCTGAGCGGTTCCGGCCTCCACCCCGGCATTCACATGGGAGCCGGGATGCAGCACCAGCACATGGCTTCCCATGGCGATGGTTCGCTCAATTTCCGTCTTCAGAAAGCTGACTGCCAGCTCAAAGGTTTCCGGTTTTATCGTGTTGGCAAGGTTGATGATATAGGGCGCATGTACCACAAACTCTCCGATTCCCCCGGCTTGCATAGCTGCCAAAGCTGCCGGAATATTCAGCGCGGAAACATCTTTCCTTCTGGTGTTCTGGGGTGCGCCGGTGTACACCATAAAAGTGTTGGCTCCGTAAGAAAGAGCCTCATTCACAGAATTCAAAAACATATCTTTTCCGGACATCCCCACATGGGAGCCCAGCTTGATATCCGTCATGGCAGGAAAACCTCCTTTGTAGTCATTTCTGTATTACCTGTACATTTTATCAAATGATCGCGGGAAAGTCTATCAATGTGTAAAGATTCTATGTACGTACATAGGTTATATTGCTACTGTTCACATACCTGTGAACTGTAACGTTATATCGTTCCCCTACACCTGATACACCGAATAATAAGTTTCCAGCCATCTGCTTCGTTGGATTTTCTAGCCGTAGCCACCGCTGCGCCTTCGCTTTTTGATATGCACTCTCGAAACGGTATCCTCGTTCAATATATCAATTATTTAATTTTCGCTGTACCAGGACGACTCATGAACAATCAGTAACACATGATGGTAGTACATTGTTAACTTAAAGAATAAAATAGGTTGACAATTGACGGCGTTCCTCGTATAATGGGAACCGCACAGGGGAAGATGCCCTGTCCTTTTTAGAAAAAAAGAGAGGTTAAAAGATTATGAAAGAAAACAAGACATTATCTGTGAAAAACATTGCAATTATTGGTGTGATGACAGCGATTACCTGTATTTTGGGGCCGTTGTCCATTCAGATTGGTGTGGTGCCGATTTCCTTTACCAATCTGGCCATCTATCTGGGTCTTTATATTCTCGGAGTGAAAAAGGGAACCATCAGCTATCTGGTATATTTGCTGCTGGGGCTGGTGGGGGTGCCGGTGTTCTCCGCATTTTCGGCGGGTCCCCAGAAACTCTTTGGACCCACAGGCGGTTACCTGATCGGATTTATCGCCATGGCACTGATCGCAGGAATTTTTATTGAGAAATCCGGCAGAAAATTCGTGTTAAGCATGGTGGGAATGATTCTTGGAACAGTGGTCTGCTATGGATTTGGAACAGCATGGCTTGCTTTTCAGGCACACTACACCTTTGCCCAGGCGCTGGCAGCAGGTGTGACACCTTTTATTGTGGGAGATTTGCTTAAGATGGTGTTAGTTGCTCTGGTGGCACCGCAGATCTATAAGGCACTCCTTCGTGCAAATGTACTTACGGAGGCACAAACCGCATAGGAAACGCATATTCTGATAGAAAAGTGTAATTGGATGTATGCATGAATTCTGATTATCGTATGGGGATGGCGGATTACGGCCCGAATCCCTATGTGGCCAACCTTAACCGTATGGTCCGTCAGAATCCCTATTTCCGGGCAGCAGTCTGGACAGGAGAGTATCTTCAGACGACGCTGATGAGCATTCCGGTACAGGGAGAGATCGGACTTGAGCTTCATGAAGATACCGACCAGATGCTTCGTGTGGAACAGGGAATAGGGCTTGTGATGATGGGAGCCGGGAAGGACAATCTGGATTTTCGTCAGAGAGTGATGATGAACGATGTGATCTTCGTTCCGGCGGGAATCTGGCACAATATCGTGAACATTGGCAGAGGACCGCTGCGGATCATTTCTACCTACGCGCCGCCCCATCATCCCAGAGGGACGGTTCACCGTACCCGGAGAGAGGCGGAGCTCTTAACACCCCATCATGGAAATGAGAAACACTGAATCACTGTTAAGGATAGAAATAAGAGAAACTACATGATTCATGCGGAAACATATTCCATACAGAATCAATGAAAAAAGCAGGAACTGGCGGGAGAGACATCCGTGATTGTGGAAGAAGCTGTGTGAGAAGTAAGTTTTAGAACACACTGTTAAATAAGCCGGAAATCGCGGATTTCTCCCTTGACACCAATCAGAGAGTTTGTATAATAGGAAGTAGCTGACTGGGAAACTGTCATATCCCGGTGATTTAGATACATAAGGGAGCTTGCGCAAGCAGGCTGAGAGTAAGCTGTAGTGCTTTGACCTGTAACCTGATTTGGATAATGCCAACGTAGGAAAATATGACCGGAACTTTGACCGCATAGTACGATGCATTATAGTACCTATGCGGTTTTTGTTTTGGAAGCAGGGGTAAAAGCGAGGTACGAAGGGAGAATAAAATGAGAGAATACGCAACACAGATGGAGGCAGCAAAAAAGGGAATCGTAACAGAGGAACTGAAGAAGGTTGCCGCAAAGGAACAGATGACGGTGGAAGAACTGATGCCCCTGGTGGCATCCGGTAAGGTTGCCATCTGTGCCAACAAGAACCACAAATGTCTGGATCCAAATGGTGTGGGGTCTATGCTTCGCACGAAGATCAATGTGAACCTTGGGGTTTCCAGAGACTGCAAGGACTATAATGTGGAGATGCAGAAGGTAATGGAAGCTGTGAATATGGGCGCAGATGCCATCATGGATCTGTCCTCCCACGGAGACACCACAGAATTCCGCAGAAAGCTGACCTCCGAGTGTCCGGCCATGATAGGTACGGTTCCGGTGTACGATTCGGTTATTCATTATCAGAGAGATCTGGATACACTGACAGCGAAGGATTTTATTGATGTGGTAAGACTTCACGCCCAGGATGGTGTGGATTTTGTTACCCTGCACTGTGGAATTACCAGAAAGACTATTGAGCAGATCAAAAAGCATAAGAGAAAAATGAACATAGTTTCCCGTGGCGGCTCACTGGTTTTCGCCTGGATGACCATGACCGGAGAGGAGAACCCTTTCTACGAGTACTATGATGAGATTCTGGATATCTGCCGGGAGTATGATGTGACGATCTCTCTTGGGGATGCCTGCCGTCCGGGATGCCTTGCGGATGCCTCCGATGTCTGCCAGATCGAGGAGCTGGTTCGTCTCGGGGAGCTGACCAAGCGTGCTTGGGAGAAGGATGTACAGGTTATGGTAGAGGGACCGGGACATATGCCGATGGATCAGATCGCTGCCAACATGAAAATGCAGCAGACCATTTGTCAGGGAGCACCTTTCTACGTCCTTGGACCTCTGGTTACGGATATTGCACCGGGTTATGACCATATCACATCAGCCATCGGTGGCGCCATCGCTGCCGCAAGCGGAGCTGCTTTCCTCTGCTATGTGACGCCGGCAGAGCATCTGGCACTGCCCAACGTAGAGGATGTCAAGCAGGGAATCATGGCTTCCAAGATTGCAGCCCATGCGGCAGATATTGCCAAGGGCGTCCGGGGAGCTATGGATATGGATAACAAGATGGCAGATGCGAGACGGGCACTGGACTGGGAGGCTCAGTGGGCTTGTGCCATGGATCCTGAGACTGCCAAGGCCATCCGTGCAGACCGCGCTCCGGAGCATGATGACACCTGCTCCATGTGCGGTAAATTCTGCGCTGTCCGCAGCATGAACAAGGCACTGAACGGAGAGCATATCGACATTTTGTAAAAACAGGAGGACAGGTACTATGCCATTTATCAATTCAAAAGTAAGTGTAAGTATATCCCAGGAGCAGGAGACCCAGTTAAAATCCCGCCTGGGACAGGCCATCAGTCTGATTCCGGGCAAAAGTGAGAATTGGCTGATGATCGGCTTTGAGGACAATTATCATCTGTATTTCCGTGGAGACAACAGCCAGCCTATGGCCTTTGTGGAGGTCAAGGTCTTCGGACAGGAGAATCCGGCCGCTTTCGAGAAACTGACGGCCGAGATTACGAAGATTTTTGGCGAAGTGCTGGGAATCGCAGCAGATCATATTTACATCAAATATGAGGCAGTCTCCAACTGGGGCTGGAACGGCGGCAATTTTTAGAGAATAAGGTTCTGAATCGTAACGGAAAGACAGGGAAAAGATGAATCAGAGAGAAAAAAGAGAGAATATCACAGGGGTGGTCATGAAAGTACTTGCAGTGGTGGGTGCTTTGTATCTGGCTGTGAAGGATTCAAGGCGGCGTAAGATAATGGGAGAACATTCGTGATGGATGATAGGCAGAGAAATAATCTGAAAATGCGCCGGAGAAGGCAAAGACAGCAGAAGAGAATGCGTCTTCTGGTGCTTCTTGTGGTCTCTGTGCTGCTGCTGACGGGAATCATTCTTTTGACCCGCCGGGGAAAGGAGAAAAGGGATCCAAAATATATTCCACCTCAGACACAGGCGCAGCAGGCGGCGGAAGAGGTATTGGAAACGGAAACCCAGATGCTGCCGGACTGGTCCTTCGAGGCCCAGGAAACCGGTAGTACCAAAGGCCTTCCCCAAAGTGTGGTCAGTGGATACGGAATTTTGATCAATGTGGGTACCGGGGAAATCCTTGCGGAGAAGGGAGCCCATGAGCGCATTTCACCGGCTTCCATGACAAAAATCTTGACGGTGTTGGTGGCTGCAGAGCATATCCCGGCAGAGAAGCTTACGGATAAGGTTACTATCACGAAGGATATCACGGATTACAGCTACAGCAATGGCTGCAGTAACACCGGCTACGAGGTGGACGAACAGGTTACCATTGAGGATCTGTTCTACGGAACGATTCTCCCGTCAGGGGCAGATTCCGCAGTGGCTCTGGCCACATATGCGGCAGGCTCCCATGAAGCCTTTGTGGAATTGATGAATGAAAAGCTTGAAGATCTTGGTCTGGCAGAATCCACACATTTTACGAACTGTGTGGGACTGTATGATGAGGATCATTACAGTACGGTTTATGATATGGCAGTCATTATGAAGGCTGCTTCGGACAATGCCTGGTGCAGAGAGGTATTGTCAGCACACACCTACACGACCAGCTGCACAAAGGAGCACCCGGAAGGACTTATCATATCCAACTGGTTTCTACGAAGAATTGAGGATAAAGATACCAATGGGGAAGTCCTCTGCGCAAAAACCGGGTATGTGGCACAGTCCGGAAGCTGTGCGGCGAGCCTGGCAGAAGATGTCCGGGGGCAGGAGTACCTCTGTGTGACTGCAGGTTCTACCAGCAGCTGGAGATGTATTTATGACCAGGTGGATATTTATAAAAAATTTCTGCCAAAGGTGGATAAGCCTGAAGAGGTGGATGGAAGGGAATAATAAGGCTTTTATCAGTAAAATGGATTAGAAAAGGGACGCATGGGGCGTCCCTTTTTGTTTTATAAGATGATAATGTTGGCACAGCCTAAATCCTCCCCCAGGTTGTATACTTTGCCGCTGGTCAGCCCCACCACGGTAGGGCGGAGAATGTAGTGGGGACAGTTCTTTACGACTCTGGCCTTTTCCCCGTTGCTCAGCTCCACGATGCTGTCCACCGGGTAGAGAATCATGCTCTCTAAGAAGCTCTTCATGGCATTGATGTCTAACTCCATGGTCATGGACATGATCATTTCCACGGCATCCCGCTGGGAGTAGGCCGCTTTATAGGGGCGCTCCGTGACAAGTGCGTCATAGATATCGGCCACTGCCAGAACTCTGGCATAGGGGGAAAGCTTGGAGTCATCTACACCCATGGGGTAACCCTTGCCGTTGACCTTCTCGTGGTGCTGGAGTACTCCCAGACAAACGGCAGGGGAGAATTCATTGCGATCTTTGACGATATGATAGCCATAGACACTGTGCTGCTTCATGACGGCGAACTCTTCATCCGTCAGCCGGCCCGGTTTATTGAGGATTTCTATCGGAACCTTAGTCTTGCCAACATCGTGAAGAAGTCCTGTTACACCGATCTCGTGAATCTCTTTGTCAGAATGTCCCTGCTGTTTGGCGACGATCATGGCAATGGTGGCTACATCCACACTGTGCTTAAAGGTGTATTCGTCGCTGGTTTTGAGGGCTGAGATATCCAGTGCAATGGCGTTATTGCTGTTGATGGCATTTAACAGCTCATCTGCGATGGAGGTGGTTGCCTGAACCGCCTCTTTGGAATCCGGGCTGTTGTAGATAAACTGGATTCCCTCTGCCACCCGCTTGCGGACGCTGGCAGAAAGACTTACCTTAGCCGGATCCTCCGTGCGAAGCTGGTTAATTTTCTGTTTGGCCTCCGGGGAGATTTCCGGGGACATTTCTTCGTCCTTACCCTCATCGGTCTGGATATATACTGTCATGATTCCCATCTGGATCAGGGAATCAATCATATATTGATCTAATTCTGCGCCTCGTGCCACAAGGCTTCGTCCAAGGCGGTCCACCACCGGATGATCAAGCTTCATTCCGGGCCTCAATTGTCTCGTGCGCATGTATTTTCGTTTTAGCAAGTCTGTTCCTCCCG
The DNA here is from genome assembly GCA_900316805.1 of uncultured Lachnospiraceae bacterium. Lineage (GTDB taxonomy): Bacteria > Bacillota > Clostridia > Lachnospirales > Lachnospiraceae > Roseburia. The sequence goes on along the minus strand of ONEJ01000100.1, from coordinate 25,123 downwards.
ATGTCGTCATATTTTCCAATTGAACAGTTCTATTTTACTATCTTTTGTGAAATTTGCCAATGATATATTTTAAAGCACTTGTGGTATCTGAAAAAGATGGGTATAATGGGCACATACGAAAAAGGATTACTCGGTGCAGGAGGATGGGAAAAGATGCTTCCGGAAGAATTTTTGAAACGAATGGAACATTTGCTGGGGGAGGAATACCCGGCATTTTTGGAAAGCTATGAAAGACAGCGGGCCAAGGCTCTTAGGTTTAACCCTCTGAAGGGGGGGATTGGGGAATTTCTCCGGAAGGTGCCTTTTACGCTGCGGCCGGTTCCCTGGGAGTCCAACGGATTCTATTACGGAAGTATGGATACTCTGGGAAAGCATCCCTACCATGAGGCGGGGGTGTACTATATTCAGGAGCCCAGCGCCATGGCACCGGCGGCTTATCTGGATGCACAGCCGGGGGAACGGGTTCTGGATCTCTGTGCAGCTCCCGGGGGCAAAAGTACCCAGATTGCGGCAGCCATGCAGGGGAGTGGGATTTTGATCAGCAATGAGATTCACCCTGCCCGGGCAAAAATCCTGTCGGAAAATATAGAGCGAATGGGGATTGCCAATGCCATGGTTACCAATGAGAGTCCCGGGGCGCTGGCGGATCGTTTTGAGAGCTGGTTTGACCGCATTATGGTGGATGCGCCCTGCTCCGGTGAGGGCATGTTCCGGAAAAACGGTGAGGCCTGTGAGGAGTGGAGCGAGGAAAATGTAAGCCTCTGTGCCAAGAGGCAGCTGGAAATCCTCTCCTGTGCAGCGGGGATGCTAAAGCCGGGAGGAAGGATGGTCTATTCCACCTGTACCTTTGCTCCGGAGGAGAATGAGGGCGTCATCAACAGCTTTTTGCAGCAGCACCCGGAGTATGAACTCTGTGAGACGCGAAAATATCCCGGAATGGAGCCGGGAAAGGCGCAGTGGACCGCGGATCCCGTTGCCGGACTGGAGGAGACCCTTCGCCTGTTCCCCCACAAGCTGGAGGGAGAGGGACATTTCCTTGCGGTATTAAAGAAGAAGGGGGAGTCCCCGGAGAATTTCGGTGGGGTCTGTGGCGGATTCGAGAAGCCGGCAGTAAAAAATGATCTGGGAGAATATCCCGCTTTCTGCCGGGAGAACCTGCGGCAGGAACCCACGGGCTGTCTTCTTAGGTTTGGTGAACAGCTGTATCTGGCCCCGGAGGAACTGCCCTCCTTAAAGGGACTGAAGGTGCTTCGGCCGGGACTGCACCTTGGCACCTTAAAGAAGAACCGGTTTGAGCCTTCCCACGCCCTGGCGCTTGCCTTAGAGCCCCAGGAGGTGTGGCATACCTGGGAGCTGGCTTCGGATTCACCGGAGATTCGCAGCTATCTGAGCGGACAGACCTTCCCGGCAGAGGGAGAAAAGGGATGGTATCTCATTACTGTGGACGGTTACAGTATTGGGTGGGGGAAACTGGCGGGAAACATGATGAAGAACCACTATCCTAAGGGACTTCGGATTGGGTATTAAAGTGTCCAACTGAAAAATAAAGAAAAACAGCGTGTAATTTCTCTACACGCTGTTTTTGTTTATTGGAAAATGTCAGATGGAGTGCCCACCACCGCCACCGCTGTGGCCGCCGCCGCCCCCACCGCCGCCGCCACTGCTGCCGCCGCTGGAGCTTGGCGGACTGTAGACGCGGGTCTGATTGATAAATCTTGCATTGGCATTGTTGAGCTTGACAGAGGTGTAGGTGCCCCCCAGAACCTGCTTGATATCAGCCTTGCGGGAACGGGAAAGGGACATGGCGATCACGTAGTTGATCAGCAGGGCAAGGATGATAGCCAAAAGGGCGCTGCAGATGTATTTCATGGGTTCTGCGATCCCGCGTCCCTCCAGCAGGGCCTGTACCTGCTCTAAAGTCTTGTAGCTGCAGGTATAGTAGTCTCTGCCATGATCCTCGGTTGCGTATATATAGGTGTTGTCCGTGATGGAGTAAGCCCGTGAGTTGGTAATGGTCTTGTGGGCGTCACCGTCACTGTAGAGATAAATCTCGTTCAGGCACCGGTCGATGACGAAGATGGTTCCGTTGCTGTGGGGACCGAATACATCATCAAAGTAATCGGCTGCGAAATCCTCTGTGGAGTAGCTGTCGTGGCTTGTGGTGGTAACAAGAGCCACGTTACAGTAACTGGTAATCTCCCCCATCAGCTTCTCCAGGGCAGTTTCCTGCTGGTCGGTGAAGAAATCTGCCTGATCATCTAGCACATAGGTATAGGGTGATGACTGGGCGAAGGCCACTGTTACCGGCAAAGCCATCGCCAGAACTAAACACATCAGGAAACAGGAAACTATCTTTATTAAATATGAATTTAATTTACGCACGATCATCACCTCCCTGCTTGTCAAACTGTGGAAGTCTGCGGGTGGATAGAATGTTATAATAATGAATCACATCTGTAATGGACAGAATCACTGCAATCAGAACAAAAATCGTGCCTGCATAATAATACAGGTCACTGACCGGGTGCAGCAGTGCGATGACGGAGCTGACCGCTACGGCGATGCCGGAAGCAATAAATCCCACAACGCTCTGTCCGGAGGGCAGCGACTTCATTTTGTCGGAACCAACGCCGATGGTAATAGCCATGGCAATGATGATGACCAGCCACAACAGCGATGAGAGGGCAGAGCCGGAGGAGGCACTGCCGATCACGGAGGCCAGCAGGTTTAGGACCATCATTCCAATCTGGAAGAAAACAAAGATTTTCACAATGCTTAAATTCTTTTTCCCTGTATTTTTTACCTGTACTTTCAGGCTGGCCTTGTGATTTTGCTGCTCCAGTTGTTCCGGATCCTGGAGATATAGTTTTCCTTTATCCCCGCTGAAGGAATCTTTCTTCTGGATGGCAGACAGCTCTGCAGTGTAGATGATGGTTGTCAGAACTGCCAGAATCGCAGATATTGTCAATAGTCTGGTGGGCAGCAGCGTAAAGAAGGCTGCCAGCAGAACAAAGATTGGCAGAGCTAAAATCAGCGAGCCTAAGGCATACTTCTTCGGATCGATGGGAATATCCGCAACAACCTTGCCGGTCTGTCCATTGACAGTGGCGTAGGCCACACGGTCATTTTTGCGGTAGGACATGAACCATACCGGAAACATGGTGCTGTCCACCTGCTCTGTCTTCGTGTGCAGCGTATGGCTTGGGTTGCAGATTTTATCCGCATCAATGGTATAATGTGCAAAAGTTGGCTCCTTCTTTATGGCAGCCAATGCCTCCTGGGATGCAGTGGATTCTGCGTCCGTCTGGTAGACACTTGCCGGTACATCGGCGGTGTCTGCATAAAAACCGCTCAGGTAGGCGGGGGTGAAGGCCTTCATTCCTTTCAAATCGTATGGGGCCAGCGCCTCGCTGATGCTGTCAGCGAAGGAGGAGGAAGCATCATAAGAAAGCCCCTTGTAGTAGGAATCCATATCGCCTGTCAGCTGGAAATGGTCCGTACATATGTAATCTCCGCTGCGGTGCTGGGTGGTTCCCTCCAGAGAGATAGCCCCCTTCTGGGTAATGTAAAAGGCCCAGTAGGGCATGTAAATGCCGCGGAAGCTGTCGATGGCCTTCGGGTCCTTAAGTTCCTTGGGCGCAAAGAGCGCATGGCGCATCTTCTGGGCATAGGCCTGCTTGCAGTCCTCCTTGGTTTTCTTAAATGGAACAATGTAGTTTGGCCGGCGCTCATTGCTGATCCTGCTGTAAAGAATCGTGGAAGCACCGCAGAAGCTACAGAAGCCTGCGGCTGCATTGTCCGTACTTAGGATTTCCCCACCGCACTGAGGACAGGTAAAAACGGTTACCTCATAGTTGTCCTCGAAGGATGTAGACTCCTCGGCATCCCTTGATTTATTGCCAAAGGAATAGGGGTCAAAGAAAGATTGACAATACTCGCAGGCCATCTGCTGGGACGGAATATCGAATTTGAGATTACCGCCGCAGTTTGGACATGAAATCATAAAATCCCCCTTATCAATTGTGCTTTGTCTTATGCTACAACTCCTTATTATATAGTAATATATTTTACTGTTTCCGTAAATATCCTTTATAAAAATTGTATCGGGAAAAATTATGTGCTACAATAGGCACGGAGATTACGTAAGAAAAGGAAAAGGAACATGCAGAATTTTGTGACGGCGAATTACCACACCCACACAACCCGGTGCCAGCATGCCTGGGGAACTGAACGGGAATATATCGAAGCTGCCATTTCCATGGGGATCCGGGAACTGGGCTTTTCGGATCATGTACCCTGCCCCTTTCCTGACGGCTATGTTTCGGGAATACGGATGACCATGGAACAGGCTCCGGCGTATGTGAGGAAAATCCGCGCCCTGGCCAGGGAATATAGGAATGATATCCGGATTCTGGTGGGCTTTGAGGCAGAGTATTTGCCGGAATTTTATGAAGAACAGAAAAAGCTTTTTCAGACCCTTGCTGTGGATTATGTGATCATGGGACAGCATTTCTGGCGAAGGGAGGATCAAAGCCCCGGCACCTCCGGCTTTACGGAGGACGAGAGCAGGATACGGACGTATGTGGATCTGATCATTGAGGGCATGCATACGGGAACCTATCAGTATCTGGCGCATCCGGATATTATGAATTTCCGGGGGATGGATTCGGTATATGACTGGGAGATGACCAGGCTTTGCCGAGCCATGAAGGAGATGGATATCCCGCTGGAGATAAACCTGCTGGGAATCCGGGCCCAGAAGCATTATCCCAATGAACGCTTCTGGAAAATCGCGGCAGAGACCGGCAATAAGGTTATTTTGGGCATCGATGCCCACTGTGTGGAGCAGTTTTATGATACGGCGCCTTATTATAAGGCGACGGAGCTTGTTCAAAAATATCATTTGGATTTAATAAATAGAATGAAAATCGAATAAGAGGGATACAATGTCAAAAAACAATATGGATTTTACAACTGGAAGTATCTTTGGAAAGCTGCTGGGTTTCATGATGCCGATCCTTGGCGCACTGGTTCTCCAGACCATGTACGGGGCTGTGGACATACTGGTGGTGGGCTGGTTCGGAACGGATGAGAGTATCTCAGCGGTGTCCACAGGAAGCAGTCTCATCAATATGATCGTATTTGTACTGTCGGCTCTTTCCATGGGAGTCACGGTGCTGATGGGACGCTATATCGGAGAGCAGAAGCAAAAGCGTCTGGCTCAGGTTATTGGCGGCTCGGTGGTGGTGTTTGTAATAATCGCAGCCCTGCTGACGGTGCTCCTATTGGGCTATGCATCGGGGCTAGCGCAGCTGATGCAGGCGCCGGAGGCTGCTGTGGACAAGACAGCTCTTTACATCCGCATCTGCGGAGGCGGCATTGTTTTTATCATAGGATATAATCTGGTCAGCAGTATATTCCGGGGGATTGGAAACTCGAAGCTTCCGCTTCTGTTTGTGGGAATCGCCTGCCTGGTCAACGTGCTGGCGGATCTGGTGTTTGTGGCGGGATTCCACTGGGATGTAGCGGGAGCTGCGGCGGCTACAGTCCTGGCTCAGGCCGTCAGTCTGGTGATGTCTCTGGTGGTGAGCCGGAGAATTGATCTGCCCTTTCACCTTACGAGAGAGGACTTTCGGCTGTCACCGGAGGTATCGAAGTTCTTGTCTCTGGGGATTCCCATTGCCTTTCAGGAGCTTCTGACCCAGATATCCTTTTTGTTCCTGCTGTCCTTTGCCAACAGCATGGGGACAACGCCGGAGATTCGGCTGGCTTCCTCCTCGGGCTATGGCATTGCCGGCAAGATCGTGGCGGTGGTAATGCTGGTTCCCTCTGCCCTGATGCAGTCCATGTCCTCCTTTATTGCACAGAATGCAGGAGCGGGGAAGGAAAAGAGGGCGCAGAAGGCCATGGGCTACGGCATGCTGATCGGCGGCAGCATCGGCATCGCCATGACGGCAGTGGCTTTTTTCGGGGGACAGCTGCTGGCGTCCGCTTTTACCGACCGGGTGCTATACCAGATAAAGGCTGCCGAGTATCTGAAGGGCTTCAGCCTGGAAGCCATTGTCACCAGCGTTTTATTCTCCTTTATCGGTTATTACAACGGACATAATAAGACGCTGTTTGTCCTGTTCCAGGGCATTGCCCAGTCCTTTTTGGTGAGACTGCCTCTGGCCTATGCCGCGTCGCGCCTGATGCCGGATTCCCTTGTTTATCTGGGAGTGGCCGCACCGGCGGCAACCGTATTTGGAATTATTATCAATCTGATCTACTTTTTGATCTATTCTCCGAAGGCTTTGCAGGCTGCCGGAGAGAAGGGGTAAGCTATATACTCTATTTGACCTTTTTCGTCAAGTGGAAAAATTGACAAAAGAACAGAAGCTATTTGTGCGAATTGCCGTATGGTCTTTGGACACAAGATATTGTATAATAGTCTCCGTTGGAAACAAAACATTGTGATAAGGAGATTGTTATAGTTATGTCGGATGAAGTTTTGGATGATGTTATGATCAAGGGAAGCTGCAAGGGAAAGGCAGACGCTATCGTGAACTGCCAGTGCAATATTGAGGATGCGCCGAAGCGGTGTGCACAGGCAGAGAACTGTATGTTCTACTCTTATTATAAGTGCAGCAGGCAGTGGAAACGACTGGCATGATATACATATTCTGATAATGATAACAACAGGGGCTTCTGTTTGGGGTGATGATGCCAAGACAGAGGTCTTTTTGTTTTATCCGGTTTTGCAACAGCTCCAGGAAAGGAAAGGTCGTGTATGAAGCAGATTCTGGTCTTGAGTGATTCTCATGGAAACCTGAATAATATGGTGCAGGCAGTTCGGCGGGTCATGCCGGATATGATCATACATCTGGGGGATTGCTGGGCAGATGCTGAGCGTCTGAAGAGAAAATTCCCGGAAATCCCCATGGAACAGGTGCCGGGGAACTGTGACTGCCGGCAGGAGTTTCAGGAACGGGAGCTTTTGATCGAGGGGAAAAAGATTCTGATCTGCCATGGCCACACCATGAATGTTAAGGCGGGATACATGAAACTGAAGTACACGGCAGAGGAACGACAGGTGGACGCGGCTTTGTTTGGGCATACTCACAGGGTATTATATGATGTACATAACGGCATTACCTATCTGAATCCCGGCAGTATCGGCGCTCCGGCCTGCGGAGTTCCTCCTTCTTACGGAATTCTTACGGTGGACAGCGGATCGGATCACATCGGAGAGGATGTCTTTTATCTGGAATAAACCGGACATTCTAATCCGGGAAAAGAAAGCTGAAATAGGCTTCAGAGAAGGCTTTCCCCATTCCCCTGGCGATGGGAATCCGGTGGCCGTTTTTGGTTATGATCTCATTGGAATTAAAATGGTCCACATGCTGCATGGATACGATGTAGCTCCGGTGGCACTTGAAGAATCCTTCTCTGCAAAGCAGCATGTTTTCAATATTCCGGAGAGAATCTGTAACTTCATAAGATTTTTTTGAACTAAGAAAGCAGACGCAGTGTTTATTCTGCGCCTCAATATATTCGATATCCTGCATATACATTTTTTGATGGGTATTGCCGGTCTTTAGAATCAGGTGATCCGGTTCTGTTTGAAATTTGGCAATGTAATATTCAAATACACCTCTGACATTTTCATAGGTCACAGGCTTTAACAGATAATCATTTGCTTTCACAGTATAGGATTCCAGGGCAAAATCCGGTGAAGAGGTAAGAAAAATGATCAATACATCCCTATCCACTTCGCGAATCTCTCTTGCCGTATCCATGCCGCTTAACAGAGGCATGAAAATATCAAGAAAGATCATATCAAATTTAAAGACACGGATCTTGGAAAGAGGGGAATCTCCGTTCTCATAGCAAAAAAGTCTGGCGGTTATCTTGAAATCCTTCAATATCTTTTCAATTATGTTTTTTGCCTGTTCAAGGCATTTTCTGTCATCATCACAGATACCAATTTTTATCATTTCATTCACACTCCGAAAGATTCAGCACTTACAGTACGACCCGCAAAGCAAACATCCCGTCTGCTGCGATAAACTGGCAATTCCCACCCAAACGCTGCGTGACAGCCAGAATACTCTGGGTGCCAAAGCCATGTCCTTTCTGGTGGGAAACCGGAATTCCGTCTATCATAGCAGGCTTATCTCCATAGGGATTCTTTATGGAGAGTAGCAGCTTGTCACGGTTCATATCCATATGAAGGATAACATATTTTTTGTTGTCTTCCAATGTGGAAACAGCCTGCATTGCATTTTCCAGTCCGTTGCAAAGGATCGAAGAGAAATCAAGCTCGGAGCAGGGCAGTGTTTCGGATATCTTCACGGACAGCTCCAGCCGGATACCTGCATTGGACAGCCGGCTCTGGTAAGAGGATAAAACCATATTGACAAGCTGATTTTTACAGTATTTCTGGATGAAGGTCTTATCTGTCGTTGAAATAATTTCCCGGATATAGCTTTGGGCTTCTTCTATGCTGCCGTTTTCCACATAGGATAAAATATTGCACAAAAAATGTTTCATGTCGTGGCGAAGCAGTGCAATTTCATGTTCGGTTCTTTGGATTTCTTCGATCTGCTTCTTTGTCTGTGCAATCTGGATATCGGTGATCCTTTTATACTGCTCCAGCTGCTGATTTTTCTCGTACGCCCTGCAATAAACCACGGTAAATAGAAGGAATGCGAGACAATACATGAAGGATAAAAACTCGCAAACCACCTGTGAACCACTGTAAAGCAGATGGGAGTATACCGTTGTACAATAATCGAACAGATAATAAGCTACAGGCAGAATACCGAAAATTACAATGGATTTTCCGGGTTTGTTGATGACCAATGCAATGGCAGATGCAATATATTGCAGGATCAGGAAAAACAGAAGGAGGGTACTTACCAGCTGAGCGGCATAAAAGACCCATTTCCTGCCGGTGATCGACATTGCCATAATGCCGGCCCATTTGCTGAGCTGGCAGCACAGATAGGCGGATGTAATGGCATAAATGCATGATAAAAGCTTCTTTTTGTAACGAAAAACAAGCAGCAAAATAAGTGGCAGATGAGAAATCAGAGGATAAAGCTTCTGGGTGACATCAAGCCCCAGGGTGGCATAGATGATGGCCTGCAGACCGATCAGAGCGGTGCTAAGGAAAAGCAGCGTCCCAATATTCTTTTTATTCATGACAACTTCGCAAAACAGTGCGGAAGAAAAGACTCCGAACAGCAGAAGAACGCCAAAATCAATGAGCTGGAATAATAATTGTAAAATAAAGATCCCCCCTTACTGCCAAAACAAAGATGTATGACAAGTTTACTTTTCTACCATTTTATCAGAAAATCAGGTTCTTCTCAATTTGAACCGTGTGCAATTCACTCCCCTAAATCGACATTTCACGCACAGCAGGTCCAGGCCGCAGGTGAATAACGTATAATCAGGGTGTCTGTGCAGTTGGGATTTATGTCTGCATAGGAAAAATGATAAAGGAGGGAATAAAATGGCAAAATATCTAGGCCGTAACAGAATCAGGAAGGTAGGGGCGCTGTTATGTGTACTTTGTGTCATGGTGACACTTTTGACAGGAACCCAGTCCGTTTATGCTGCCGGCGGTGCAAAACTTACCGTATCGACACAACAGGCACAGCCCGGTCAAAATGTGGCGGTTACTGTGACGCTGAGTGATAATGCAGGTGTCTGGGGCTTGAAATGCAGGGTGGGGTATGACCATTCTGACCTGAAACTTACCTCAGTTGTAAATGGCAGTATTTTTGCAGAAAAAGAGGTCAGCTATTCACAAAGCTTGGACAAGGATCCCTTTGTGTATGTGGCTTTTGCTGAGAAACTGGAAGATATCAGGGCAGAAGGGACAATGGTGACCTTGAATTTTCAGGTGACGGACAAAGCTGCTTCAGGGGAATATCCAATCACACTGGAGGTTACGCAGGCAATTGATGCGACAGGCGTGGAGATTCCGGTTGTTGTCCGAAACGGCGCAGTGAGGGTATATAACTGGAACAGTGATCAGACATGCACCCATAATGTCGTATGGAAGGTAGCAAAAGAAGCCACCTGCGAAACCGCAGGAATAGAGTACGCGGTCTGCAGCAGATGCGGCAGCAACCTCGGCACAAGGACCATCGAGGCGACAGGTCATCTGCATAAGGAAGTGAAAAATGTCCGCTCAGCTACAGATACGGACAGGGGCTATACCGGTGATACCTACTGTAAGGACTGCGGCAAACTCATCAGTAAGGGAAGAGCCATTGCAGCATTGCAGGATACAAATACCAAGCTGTGTCTTCGGATACCGGAAAGCACCGATACCACCAATGTGCTGAAATGGAAAAAAGTTACCGATGCAGATGGTTATGTGATTTACGGAGGCCCCAGTGGAACAAAAGCTGTGAAGCTGGCGGTGATCAGAAAGGGAAGCACAATCACGTGGACCGGCAAAGACTTAGAGCCCGGCATGGGATACAAGTATTGTATCAGGGCATATAAGCTGGTGAATGGCAGAAAAATATGGCTTGCGAAATCTGGCGTGATCTATGCCGTTACAACCGGCGGCGAATATGGAAATGCCAAATCCGTGAAATTAAACAAGACATCCGTGGAACTGGAAACGGAGAAGACCTTTGCCATCGTGGCTGAGCAGATTCCAGAAGATCTGCCCATCAAACATCCGGCATCCTTCAAGTACTGCAGCAACAACAATAAGGTTGCCACTGTAAGCAATAAGGGTGTGATTACCGCGAAGAAAGCCGGAACCTGTTACATCTATGTATGCGCACAGAACGGTGTCTACAGAAAAGTTAAGGTAACCGTGCAGTAGGATTGGAAAGGAGATGAAAAAATATGCGGAAAAGAATTCTTAGCGGCATTCTTGCTGCGGCACTGGTTTTGACAGAAGTGCCGGTAACCGCTTTTGCACAAACGGATCAAAATCAAAGCAAGCAGGCCACTGCAGTGGTTTACGGTGATGTGAACGAAGACGGCAAAGTGGATTTGAAGGATGCATGGATGCTGACAAGCTATCTGAAGGGAAAGAATCCTTCCGGTTTCAACGCCGTCAATGCAGATGTGAATACAGACAATCAGGTGAATGAGGATGATCTTGCTCTGCTGAGACAATACCTGACGGGAGATGTACAGCTGGGGTCTGACCGCCTTGCTGTCAGCTTTTATGACGGAGACAGACTGATTGATGTGATCTATGCCGAAAAGGACAAACCATTAGGGGAAGTTCCTTCTGTTGCAAAATCATCAAAGGAAAATGCAATTTTAATCGGATACTATACGGACCAGGAATTCACAACTCCTTTCTATGCCGAAAATCCTGTCCAGCAGAATATGAAAGTATATGCTAAATATGAGGAAATGGGCAGCAGTGAGCAGTTAAATGTGACCTCCTTTGCGCAGATGGATCAGTCTCCGGATTTATCCTTTGAAATCCTGCGTGCATCCGGGGATATTTCCCCTGAAAATGCAGCAACACTGACCGTAAAGGACGGTTCTGAGTCTGTGAATATCAGCATCACGGAAAGCGGTGATGGAGTTTACAAAGTAAAGGCTCCGGAGGGCTTTACCGAGGGCTGTTCCTATGAGCTTACCCTTGCGGAGGGCTGGTATTTCAAGGACAAGCCGGACACCATTCGCACCGCATCCTTTACGATCAAGAAGGGTGAAGTCGCAGAGTTTCAGATGAGCGACAGTATCAAGTATATTCAGGATACAGATGCGATCACTTATCAGGTGAATGTAGACAAGGATGGTGACGGTAACGCTGAGGGTACAGAAATTTTCGACAAACTGACCCCATCACTTGTTTCGGAGTACGGTGGTACCTTTACATATGCAGAGGCAGAGAAGGCTTTCGACAAGGGGGATATCATATGCTTCTATTTAAAAACAAAGCCTTCAGAGAGAGATTACATTAACCATGATGAAGACTACAAGGACGATCCGGAAGTCTATGTTAAGGTAAAAGATATTTCCGGTACAACGGTTACTTTCGGAGCTCTGGAAGAAGCGGACACGGAAGAACTCTATGAAGTGCCGGACAACTTCCCGCTGAAAGCAGACACTAAGCCTGGGGAAGAGCAAACGACGGGAACCATCAACATTAGTGGGTTGGACACAGATCTTTATTCCCGGATGGTTGTGAAGGCTAATGAAAAACCTTCTACGGATACAGCGGCATTGCTGGCACAGGCGAAGGAAGCCATAAATCCAGGGGATTTTATTTCTATCTATACGGAGTTAGATTCCACTGGCGAAAACGAAGACAATGTCTATTATGGAAAAATAACCGCTTATGATTCGGTTACCGGTGAGATTACCTATGAGAAATCTTCCAGAGAAGAGATCGAGGAATGTATGAATCTCTATATTACACCGACTCTCTCCGGGGATGACATTATTTCCGACGAAGCGAAGGAGGAACTGGAGTCACAGCTTCAGGAGCAGGTGGAGAACAGCGGTTTTGCGGAGGAAGCAGCCAACCTCCTGGCAGCCATGGCTGTGGAGACGGACAGCTTCCGTCAGAATATGGGCGTACAGCAGTATCTGCTGAAGGCTGCAGATGGTCAGACTCTGTCGGAGAAGGAAATCAATAAGCGCAACATTGGCAAATCCTTTGAATTGTCAGATGACGTTGAACTCACAGTAGAAATCGTGACCAAAGGCGATCAGCTTCATTTTAAGGATCTGGGAAGTGTTCAGATTGCAGTTGGTGTGGACGCCGAATTTGAGGTGGAAACAGAGGATGGCGGAAAGATAAAGATTGATCTCTCCGCGGTCTTCGTTGAGGAAGTGGCACTGGGCATCAATGTCAAGGGTGATCTTGTGAAGAAACGCATCCTTGGTATTCCTGTTCCTACAGGTGTATGTGTAAGTGCAAATATTGATATTTACAACTATACAGCAGTAAACTTTAATGTAAATGTCTACACGGAGGAGCCGGAGGAGAAGGGAACTCTTGACAAGTTCAAAGACCTCTGTAAGGAGCCTGTTGACAGTCTCGGACTAACGATCCCGGAGAACCTTTCCAAGGGATTAAAGACGGTTGGGGATGCGCTGGACAAGATTGATGAACTGCAGAATAAGATTGAACAGGCTAAGGATACTGCAGAACAGATCAAGGGATATCAGGAGGATATAGAAACCCTTTGGGCGGTTGTTGAAAACTCCGGAACAACAGAAGAATCGGTCAATGAGATTTTTGAGACTCTGGGCAAGACCAATATTACAGAAGATCTCATGGATATGATGGGACTGAGCACAGAGACAGGACTCAGCTCCGGAAAATATGCCGAATCCCTTGAGGATCTGATGAGCAAGTACAGCGAAATGCTGGAAAAGGAAACCAACTGGGTTACGTTGGTGAATAAGAGTCTGTGCGAAAGCGAGAGCTGTTATTACGGAATCGCCATTAACTATGGGGTGAACTTTGTTGTACGTTTAGATGCCAATATTGCCATGGGAAGCAGCATCGAGTACCAGGTAGGTAAGCGTTACAGCTTCTGGTTCAAGATTGGTCTGTTTAAGCCGGAAGCAGGAAGCTCCAGCATGGATCTGATGGATGAGCAGTTTGCATTCCAGTTCTATGTCATGGGTAAAATTGGACTGAAGATGGGAATTGAGGGAACCTTCAAGGTCGGAATCGGATGTACGAAGTTTGCCTCTGTGGGTGTACATCTGGAGATGGGACCCTATGTGAAGCTGTACGGTTTCTTCATCTACGAGTATGAGAGAACCCGTCAGGCCAATACAAATGTGTGGAACTCCCAAAAGCAGATGGCAGGAGCACTGTATCTGGAATTTGGTTTGTATATTGTATTTGGTGCCGATGCCAATGCACTTGGCAGCATGTTTGAGTGGAGTAAAGATTTTGTCGATAAGGAAATTCCGCTTCTGACAGCAGGGGAAGAGTACTATCCATACAAATTTGCCTATGATCCGCAGGAGGATGAGCAGGTAGACGTTAAGGATGTGGATGGTAACAGTACCAACGGTATCACAATGCAATTGCCGGATAGTCTGCGGGCGGTATCCAATATCTGTCTGACAGATGGAAAGCTGGGAAGTAAAGCATATGATTATGATGACTATTTCATCACTCTTTCCAATCCGAATTTTAAGCTGGAAGATGGCGTCATTACTGTAACTCCACCGGAGGGAGTACAGTATATGGAATGCGACCTTACCTTTACTTACAAGTATAGCAAGATGGCATTCAGTACCTATGATATGTCCGTCACCATTCCGCTTGTCTGGACCAGCCTGTCTGACGATGAGCAGGCACAGAACTATACCGCAAGCGTTCGGGTAGGAAACGATGAAGACGGCTATCAGACCGTATGGAGTAAGAGCGTAAAGAAAAATCAGGCCTTCGATCTTCCCACCGAGGAAGAAATCAGGGAACTGGTGAATTATTCAGATTACAAATATGAGGTTTTTGAGGGCTATGGGGATCAGCCGTTACAGGGACTTACCATCATAGAGGATAAAACCTATGATATTCAGGCTAAGCTGAAGAAGTACAGCGTTAAGGTAACGGATATTCAGAATGCGGACGGAACCATGTATTCCAAGAGCTATGAAGCAGGATTTGGAGAGAAATTTGACTTCACGGATCTCATGGCTTCCGGAACGGACGTTGCCGGTACTACTTATACGAAATTTGATAAGCTGGAAACCGCTGCCCAGGTAGATTTGACCCAGGCAATTACAGAAGAGATGGCAGATTTGCTTTTGGCAGAGAGTGTGACGGCAAAGGCATGCTATGTGGATGACAGTGTGACAGCAGAATTTACCTTTACAGGAATCCAGCATGATCCGGTTTCCCAGAAGGTGAGAAAAGGAACAGAGCCAGACCTTTCTCTGGTACAGTCAGAAATTGAAGATGTACTGATGGAGGTAGGGCTTGATATTACAGAGATCGCTCCGGAGCTTGGAGAGATTTCAGAGGATACAAGCTACGTGGTTACCTGTGCAGAACTTGAGGGAGAAAAGAAGACCATTACCTTTGTTTCCAATGGCGGTACAAATGTTGCACCTATGGAAAAGGTTCCCACGGGAATGATTGGCAGGCTGCCAACACCTGTACGAAGCGGCTACACCTTCGAGGGATGGTATACGGATGATGGCACCTTTGCAAATCCTTTTGCAGAAAAACGTATGCCGGACAGTGATGTGACACTCTATGCAAAGTGGACAGCAAACCAGTACAAGGTGACCTTCCATGTCAACGGAGGAAATACACTGGACGAAGCGCAGCAGACGAAGCTTGTAAGCTACGACAGCAATTATGGTACGCTTCCGGCACCGACAAAGAGCGGTTATGGCTTTGCCGGCTGGTTTACAGCGAAAGAAGGTGGTGAGGAAATTACCGGTGAGACTCTTGTAAGCATCACAGCAGATCAGACACTGTATGCACACTGGAAAGAACTCGAGGTAATTCCAAAGACCATATTCAACTTCGGTGATGCGGAAACAGAAACCTATGAAAAGGGTGTGAGCCGGAAGGCAGACTACACCTTTGAACCGGCGGAAGGCGCTTTGTATCGGGAGAGCGACTTTACCATCAAATACAAGCGGCAGGGCTCTTCCAGCTATGAGGAGGGACTTCCGGTCAATGCCGGTACCTATGACATCAATATCAGCAGACCGGCGGACAACGATTATCAGAAATTTGACTATACCTATACAGCAGTCCTTACCATCAATAAGGCAGTCAGAACACTGGGGGCAGTAGCAGTCGAAGCAAAAGACTGTGGCTACACTTATGTGGATCTGCAGATTGTCGGTGATGGCGGAATTGATGATCTAAGCAGTGAGGCAGCCTTTACCTATCAGGCTGTAAAGGTAGATGGAACTCTTGCATATCCGGACACGAAGCGAAGCAGCGCAGATGGAGAAAGTATTGTCAATGGACTGGAACCGGAATCACAGTATCTGATTACGGTGAAGGTTACCGACGATCCGAACTATTTGGATGCGGAGTCATCAATGACGGGAGCATCCGTGGTATCGACCATGGCTGCACCCACAGAATCATGGGAGGATGTGGCAGATACCAGCTGGTATAGCGCCGGTCAGACGGAATTCACTCTGACCACAGCAGAGCAGCTGGCAGGACTTTCCAAGCTTGCAAAGAATAGAACAACTTTCTTTACAGGAAAAAAGATTGTTCTTGGTGCCGATATCGATCTGACAGGGAAAAAATGGATACCTGTCGGAATAACGGGTTATAATTTCTGTGGAACATTTGATGGAAAGCAACATAAGATCACGGGAGTTTACGTCAGTCAAACAAGTAGTCAGGTGGGATTGTTTGCCCGTATGGGTGGTGCATGTATTCAGAATGTATTATTGGAGGATTCTTATATCTGCGGAAAAGATTCTGTCGGCGGCATTGTTGGATATATGTATGATTCTACGGTGGATTCCTGTGTCAGCCATGCTTATGTGAAAGGAACGAATACAGATGCATCTGACAGCAGAGCCGGCGGCATAGCAGGCGATATGAAAGGCGGTATTGTTACAAACTGCGTGAACTACGGTGTAGTGGTGAATAAAGGAAACCACACCGGAGGTATTGTTGGACATAATCAGGGTAAAGGTTATGTCATGAACTGTGCAAATTTTGCCACTGTTACCGGTGTCAGCTGCGTGGGTGGCATTGTGGGACAGAACAAGGAAGAAGGCAGTTACGTATTGAACAGTTACAATGCCGGTACGGTCAAAGGTACGGATAAATATGTAGGCGCTGTAATTGGCCGCAATTACGAAGATAAAGGTACGGTACATCAAGCGTACTATCTGAAAGGCTCTGCGACCTGTAATGGGCAAAGCCGTAATGCATCGGGAACGAAAACCGGTTCTGATAATGATGGCAGCACGAAAAACTTATCGGCAGCTTATTTCACTGCACCTGACAGTGCTCTAAGCCGTGACGCAGATTGCGGCAGCAAAGATCTGATCACTGCACTGAATAACTGGGTAACGTGGTGGAACGATAAGCAGTGTAATGCGTACTGGGTAATCGGCGAGAATGGATATCCGCTTCCCGCAGGAGCAGTTAACACAGCCAAGGGAACAAAGCGGTAAATGTAAATACTTTGATACACAAAATGCTCCGCTGCATTGCAGCGGAGCATTTCTATGGGAGCACAGAACAAACAAAAAAATAAATTGACGATAGCAGCAGATAGAAGTATAATATCCGAAGTTACGTTATTATAGAAGAGGAGCAGATAAAATGGTTAAGGTTGTGAAATTCGGCGGCAGCTCTCTGGCCAGTGCAGAGCAGTTTGCCAAGGTAGGAGACATTATCCGGGCAGATGAGTCCCGCAAGTACGTTGTGCCCAGTGCACCGGGCAAGCGCAATTCCAAGGATACCAAGGTAACAGATATGCTGTATGCCTGCTATGCAAAGGCAGAGGCAGGCGAGGAGTTCCGCGTTCCCCTCATGAAAATTAAGGAGCGGTATGATTCCATCATTAATGGATTGAAACTGAAACTTTCCTTAGATGAGGAGTTTAAGACCATTTCAGCCAATTTCAAGGCAAAGGCGGGACAGGATTACGCAGCATCCCGGGGCGAGTACTTAAATGGTATTATTATGGCAAATTATCTTGGATACGAGTTTATTGATTCTGCCACAGTCATCTTCTTTGATGAGGATGGAAATTTTGATGCAGATAAGACCGACAAGATTCTTTCCGGGAAACTTGCAAAATGCGAGCGTGCGGTTATTCCGGGCTTCTATGGCTCCAATCCGGACGGAAGCGTGAAGACTTTCTCCAGAGGCGGTTCTGACATTACCGGTTCCATCGTTTCCAAGGCATGTCATGCCAGCATGTATGAGAACTGGACGGACGTATCCGGCTGTCTGGTGGCTGACCCGAGAATCATTGACAATCCGGAGCCTATTAAAGTGATCACTTACCGTGAACTTCGCGAGTTGTCTTACATGGGAGCTTCCGTGCTCCACGAGGATGCGGTATTCCCGGTCCGCAAGGCCGGTATTCCTATCAATATCCGCAATACCAATGACCCGCAGGCAGAAGGTACACTGATTGTGGAGAGCACCTGCCAGAAGCCGGAGTACACCATTACCGGTATCGCTGGAAAGAAGGGCTTTGTTGCGGTCAACATTGATAAGGATATGATGAACGCAGAGGTGGGCTTCTGCCGCAAGGCACTGCAGGCCTTCGAGGAAAATGGAATCTCCATTGAACATATGCCCTCCGGTATTGATACCATGACCGTATTTGTTCATCAGGCTGAGTTTGAGGGGAAGGAGCAGCAGGTCATCAGCTCCATCCGCCGTCTGACCCATCCGGATGTGATTGAACTGGAGGCTGATCTGGGACTGATCGCAGTGGTAGGCCGGGGGATGAAATCAAACCGCGGTACTGCCGGAAGAATTTTTTCTGCCCTGGCTCACGCTAACATCAATGTGAAGATGATCGATCAGGGTTCCTCAGAGCTAAATATCATTATCGGTGTCAAGAATGAAGATTTTGACGCAGCCATCAAAGCGATTTATGATATTTTTGTAGAGACAAGACTGTAATCCTGCGGGATTTCGGAACCGGAAACGCTTTCTTTCATATCTTAGATATGGAAGGGGGCGTTTTTTTATGGGAAAAAACACAGCGGTATTTGTTACAGATCAAAGACAGGAGCAGCTTGCGGAGCTTCTGAACGGGAAAGTCCGCAGACTGGATTGGAGACGGGAAGCCCGGAGAGAGGAAGTGGCAGAGGTGTTTGGTTCCTGCGCAAGAATGGTCCTGCCTATACCAATTTCCAAGCTAGAGAGAAACTTTGACGTCTCCCGATTGTTAAAAGAGGAGTTAACAAAAAGAACGGCGAGGGAATGGACCGTGTTTGCAGGGGCGGTTTCTACGGCCTGGAGACAACTGCTACAGACGGCGGATATCTGCTGGTATGACTTGATGGAGGAGGAAGAGGCAGTAAGGCAGAATGCGCGTATTACAGCGGAAGCAACAATTGCGGAGATTTTAAGGTACAGTCCTTATTCTATCCGGTGCCAGAAGATTCTCGTGTGCGGCTTTGGAAGGTGTGGGAGAGAAATCGCGAAGCTTCTGTCAGCCATGGGGGCAAAGGTTACGGTTCTGGCGAGAAGTCCCCAGGCCAGAAAACAGGCCAGAAGATGCGGATATGAGGCGGCAGATTTTTCCTACGCACCGGAGGAGGCCTATGGCTCCAGAACTATTGTCAATACGGTTCCTGCACCGGTAATTCGTGAGCCCTTTATCCGGGAAATGCATAAGGATGCGGTGATCATCGATATCGCCTCCCGGCCGGGAGGAACGGATCTCATTGCAGCAGAGGCATACGGCATCAAGGTGGTGGCGGCCCTGGGGCTTCCGGGAAAATATACCACGAAAAGCAGTGCAAAGGTGCTGGCAGACGCAATGGAACGGCTGCAGCCATCGCAGGAAGGGGGAGTGGAAAAACCATGGATTTTTCAAATTATAATATAGGGTACGGGATTACCGGATCCTTCTGTACCTTTGCGAAGACCAGAAAACAGGTGATCCGGCTGACGGAGATGGGGGCGAATGTCATTCCGGTTTTTTCCTACCAGGCCCAGAACTGTGATACAAGGTTTGGAAGTGCAAAGGAATTTGTGGAGGGAATCTGTGATATTACAGGAAATGAGGGCATCAAGTCCATGCAGCAGGCGGAGCCTATCGGCCCAAATAACTTTCTGGATATCATGGTCATCGCGCCCTGTACCGGAAACTCTGCCGCAAAGATCAGCAACGGGATCACGGACACACCGGTGCTGATGGCGGCAAAGGCCCATATGAGAAACGGAAAGCCGCTGGTGATCGCAATTTCCACCAATGATGCGCTGGGGATTAACTTCAAGACCATAGGGACACTCATGAACATGAAAAATATCTATTTTGTCCCCTTCGGACAGGATAATTGTAAGAGCAAGCCCAACTCCATGATCGCGAAAATGGAGCTTCTGCCGGAAACTATCGAGGCGGCAATGAAGGGAAAGCAGATTCAGCCCATTCTGGTTACAGAGATTTAGCTGCTTTCACAAAAAATATGCTTTGTGAGCACAGGAAATCATGTGCTCACGCTACATAATCTGCTATCTTACGCATTGCTCTGTGCGTTGTACGCCTCCCGGAGTGCCTTTGCAAGCTGGTCCCCGCAGGAGGTATTCTTGAACCCGCAGTGGATTCCGCCGATGCGGCGCTCTACCTCGTCCACCGTCATTCCCTCTACCAGACGCGGAATGGCTTTGAGATTTCCGTCACAGCCTCCGGTAAACTTCACATTTTTAACGATGTCACCCTCTAACTCCACTTCAATCTGGGTGGAACAGGTGCCTTTGGTTCTATAAGTGTAGGACATGGATGCGTCCTCCTTTCTCCCTTTTCTGCGGTTATTATAGCAACCGTTTCCCCTCTTTTCAACCTGTTTACAAAAAGTTCATAAAACATTTATCCCTTAGAGAGTTGTCTTAAAATAGAGAAAGTGTTACAATATCATCAAATGTGCCCAGCGACTCGGGCATGATCTATGGGAGTTAGGAGCTATTACATTATGAAAGCAATCACAAAGATTTTTGGTACACACAGCGAACGGGAGCTGAAGCGTATCTACCCGATCGTAGATAAGGTGGAGTCCTTCCGCGATTCCATGATGGCACTTTCCGATGAGGAACTGAAGGGAAAGACCAAAGAATATAAGGAGCGCCTGGAGAAGGGCGAGACACTGGATGACCTTCTTCCGGAGGCCTTTGCAACGGTGCGGGAAGCAGCCCGCCGTGTGCTGGGAATGGAGCATTACAGAGTCCAGATTATCGGTGGAATCATCCTGCATCAGGGACGTATCGCAGAGATGAAGACCGGTGAAGGAAAGACACTGGTTTCCACACTTCCGGCGTATCTGAATGCGCTGGAGGGGAAGGGCGTCTGCATCGTAACCGTCAACGATTACCTTGCAAAGCGTGACTCCGAGTGGATGGGACAGGTACACGAATTCCTGGGGCTTACCGTTGGCGTTGTGTTAAATGACATGAGCAATGATGAACGCCGGGAAGCTTACAACTGCGATATTACTTATATTACCAACAATGAGCTGGGCTTTGATTATCTGAGGGACAACATGGTCATCTACAAGGAACAGCTGGTGCAGAGAGGTCTGCATTACGCCATCATCGATGAGGTGGACTCTGTATTGATCGACGAGGCGAGAACCCCTCTGATTATTTCCGGTCAGAGCGGCAAATCCACGAAGCTTTACGAGGCCTGCGACATTCTGGCGCGCCAGATGACCCGAGGCGAGGATATCCCGGAGTACTCCAAGATGGATGCCATCATGGGTGTGGAGCAGGAGGAGACCGGAGATTTCATCGTCAATGAGAAGGATAAGGTTGTCAACCTGACCCAGCAGGGTGTGGAGCGGGTAGAGCAGTTCTTCCATGTCGACAATCTGGCAGACCCGGAGAATCTGGAGATCCAGCACAACGTGATCCTTGCACTGCGTGCCCATTATCTCATGTTCCGCGATCAGGACTATGTGGTAAAGGATGATCAGGTGCTGATCGTAGATGAGTTTACCGGACGTATTATGCCGGGACGCCGCTATTCCGACGGACTCCATCAGGCCATCGAGGCGAAGGAGCATGTGAAGGTCAAGAGAGAGAGCAAGACCTTAGCCACCATTACTTTCCAGAATTTCTTTAATAAATTTGAGAAGAAGGCCGGTATGACCGGTACCGCATTGACAGAGGAGAAGGAGTTTAGGGATATTTACGGAATGGACGTTATCGAAATCCCTACGAACCGTCCGATCGCCCGCGTGGATCACCAGGATGCGGTGTATAAGACCAAGAAGGAGAAATTCCGTGCCGTTGTGGAGGAAGTGAAGGAGGCTTATGCGAAGGGCCAGCCGGTGCTGGTAGGTACCATTACCATCGAGACCTCCGAGCTGATCAGCGGCATGCTGAAGAGAGAGGGAATTCCTCACACTGTATTGAATGCGAAGTTCCATGAGCAGGAGGCTGAGATCGTTGCACAGGCCGGTCAGCATGGGGCTGTGACCATCGCCACTAATATGGCGGGCCGTGGTACGGATATCAAGCTGGACGATGATGCGAAGGAGGCCGGTGGTCTCAGGATCATCGGCACGGAGCGCCACGAATCCAGACGTATTGACAATCAGCTCCGCGGACGAAGCGGCCGTCAGGGAGATCCGGGTGAATCCCAGTTTTTCATTTCCCTGGAGGATGATCTGATGCGCCTGTTCGGTTCTGACAAGATGATGGCAGTCTTTAACGCGCTGGGCGTTCCGGAGGGAGAGCAGATCCAGCATAAGATGCTGACCTCCGCCATTGAGAAGGCACAGGAGAAAATCGAGTACAACAACTTTGGCATCCGTAAAAATCTCCTGGAGTATGATCAGGTCAATAATGATCAGAGAGAAATCATCTACAAGGAGCGTCTGTCCGTATTAAATGGCGAAAGCATGCGGGATGCCATCTTTAAGATGATTCAGGATCAGGTGGAGAAGTCGGTAGATACCTGCATCTCCAATGAGGTTTCCAGAGAAGAGTGGGATCTTCACGAACTCAACGAGATCCTGCTTCCAACGATTCCATTGGAGCCCGTAACGGAGGAGTCCATTGCTTCTGTGAAGAGCTGTAAGGAATTAAAGCAGCATCTGAAGGAACAGGCGGTGCTCTTATACGAAGAGAAAGAGACGGAGTTCCCGGAGATCGAGCAGTTCCGTGAGCTGGAGCGAGTGGTTCTTCTCAAGGTGATCGACCGCAAGTGGATGGATCATATCGATGACATGGATCAGCTCCGTCAGGGAATCGGACTTCAGGCATACGGCCAGAGAGATCCGCTGGTAGAGTACAAGATGGCAGGCTTCGATATGTTCGATGAGATGATTACCGCGATCCAGGAGGAGACCATCCGCGTGCTCTATCATGTGAAGGTGGAGCAGAAGGTAGAACGTGAACAGGTTGCCCAGGTAACCGGAACCAATAAGGATGACACGGCTCAGAATGCTCCAAAAAGACGGGAGCATGCAAAGGTTTATCCCAACGATCCCTGTCCGTGTGGCAGCGGTAAGAAGTATAAACAGTGCTGTGGGCGCAGATAAAGAAGATATTACAATTGGCTTGAGTAGGGGGACAATACCATGTGGGCTTACGAAAGTGTTTTTTATCAGATTTATCCTTTAGGATTTATAATGACGGTCTTTGGTATGAGGGCTGGGAAGGCAATTATGATCTGGTAAAATTAAATCTGATTAATGAAAAACATTTGCCTTTGATTTATGCCATTGCATTTGGTATGCCGGGGATTCCTTGTGTATATTATGGCAGTGAGTGGGGCGCAAAGCCGCATAAGAACGAAGGGGATCCGGCCTTGCGGGCATGTTTTGATGAACCGGAATTCGGTGAACTGGCAGAGTGGATTTCGAAACTGACGGCTGCAAAGAAAAACAGTCAGGCATTGAATTATGGCAGCTTCCGCACCGTGGTATTAACGAACCACCAATGTATATTTGAGCGTGCCTGTGAGAGTGAACGTGTTCTGGTAGCTATTAATGCATCTGACCAGCCATATACGGCACATTTTGATGCAGGATGTGGAACAGCAGTGGACTTAATCAGCGGTAAAATGCATGATTTTGGCGGTGGCAGTGAACTTTCGCCGTATGCAGCATACTTCTGGAAAATGGAACGGTAAGTTGGGAGGAGCATGCCTTACTCCCAGTGGCCAGGTATTCGTAGGGCAAATAATTGGAAAAAGCAGTTTTAGTAATTAAGCCACAGGATGGAGAAATCTCTCTATCCACAGAGCCTATTGGGCGCTGGAGATACTTTTTCTTGTATGCACCCGGCTTCCTATCATCCTGAATTTCAAAATGCCGAGATATTGGGCGTATGGGAAATAAATTTTCCCCAGCGCCCATTTTCTAACTCAGATTTGAAATATTCCTATTTTGTGTGGGCGCATAGTAAATAAATGTTTGTCAGCGCCCAATTCCCTTCATTTTCTTTATCCCCTTCCCCTCAGAATGGAAAATGGCAGATACCGCTCCTGCCCCTGATATTTGCCTGTTTAAACAACCTGCTGATCTGCAGTTTGAAGGATGGGATAATTTGGATAAAAAATGACATTGATTATATAGTCAATGCATGATACGATATGACTATATAAAGGAGGCGGTAAAGATGTTTACATTACAGGAAACGATTAGACCATCTGCGGATTTAAGAAATCATTACAATGATATATCAAAACAGTGCAAAGAGAATAAAGAGGCTGTCATCATTACAGTAAATGGTCGTGGTGATACAGTGACATTATCCTATGAGGAATATAAAAATATGAAATCCAGAATAGAATTATTAGAGATTTTAGCTGAGGCAGAGAATGATGTAAGAAATGGTCGTGTTGCACCTATAAGCGAAACCTTTGCAGATTTACGATCTATGCTGCAGGAGGGATAAGCTTGAAATATAACATTGTTCGTACTGATATAGCAGACGCTGGTATTAGAAAAATTATTTTGTACATTGCCAGTAACTTTGGTAATGATGTTGCTCTTGAAAAATTGGATTATATTGAATCAAGCATAATGCTGTTAGAAGAAAATCCACATATGGGTGTTGATCCAAAATATTTGGTGTTAAAGCGTCAGGGATACAAGGTGCTGATTTTAGAAAAGGGTTTGGTGTTTTACAAAGTGGATGATGATAAGAAGGAAGTTATTATCTATGCGGTTGTAGACGCCAGACAGGATTATCTTAATATTATTCGTGGGTTGTAAAATAAGAATAGACGAACTTTTTATTATCAAATGATGGAGGTGGCTTTCCGCAAACTGAACAAAAAGTGTTCAAACTTAACACCTTATAGAAAGGGTACAACAGGTTACGCTCATTCGTCCAGATGCAATAGTAACTGGTTGTGTCATAAAACCGATGATGTAATTTTTTGATGTTTCTGCTATAATATAAATGATTCGCCGGTCAAAAGCTAACGCTTTTCACCATAAATTTGCATCTTGAAAATTTCACATAATCACAGTATTTTCACGGCAT
>ONEJ01000101.1 GCA_900316805.1 uncultured Lachnospiraceae bacterium | reverse complement strand
CCTCATGTGTGTGCGGGTCAACAAGTCAGAGCTCTTATCCTGCAAGCAGGAACGAGTTCTGACCTTTTGACCCTTGTATCATAATAATTAGTTAGGGTATTCTAATAAATGGCATGGAATATACCGATATAAAAATAAGACACAGGTAAAGGGATTTACAGATTGTGATTACAAGGAGGTATACACAATGATTACAACCAATGGAGTAACCGGCAGCCAGAACTATTACAACAGTCTGGTTCAGAAGCAGAACAGGAAAGAGGAAAAGGTAAAATCCACGGAATCCGGAAATGGGCAGCTGGCGAAAACCAGTGAATCAAAACTGTCAGACAAGGCCAAGGAATACTTAGATAAACTGAGAAAAGATTATGGGGACTATGATTTCATAGTCGCTGATGACGGGGATGATAAGATCGCCGTTGCTTTTAACGATGACGGTTCCATGACGATATTCGCAGAATTGGAGAAGTCCTCTGCCAAGCAGAAGGAACTGGCAGAAAAAGCAAAGGAAAAACGTGCAGAAGAGAAAAAAGCCCAGGAAGAGAAATCCGCAGAAAAAGCTGATAAAAAGAATCCCTATGATAAGAAGGATGATTCTGTGAAACGGGTGACGATAGAGGCAGACTCAGAGGAAGAACTGATGGAAAAAATTGGGGGAATCGACTGGGACAAGGTGAAAAGTGAGCAGGTTTATCCGGGGGAACGGTTTAGCGCAGCGATTTAAAACGCAATGGTAAAATGTATGGATCAGGAAAATCCGCCGTGGGATTCCGAAGGGAATCCTGTGGCGGATTTTTGCTGTTATAAAATATGTATACTGTTATGATGGCGCATTGATGGGGAGAAGAATGTTACGAATTTTGCGGGGGGCAAGACGAGTGAAAATTATACATTAGCGAGGAAGAATACCCGCTGTCATTTTCCCTTTTTGGTAATAAATAAAGTGCCCCTGCGTGACAGGATTTATGTCAATTGCCACGGGTATACATTCCCTGTCAGAAATTTCCAGTACATCTTTCAATGGTATCGTCCTGATCTCAAAAGAACCATCTCGCATAATCTGCTGATTAAACCATTTAACATAATTGATGCAGTCATCTATATTGGAAAACACAAGGAGAAAGCCTTGGTTTGTAAAGATATTCTCAATACTGGTTTTTCGGAAAAGTTTTTTATTCATTGAATTCATTGTAATTACGGATTTTTCTGAAAGCAAATCTTTAATCACATTCCAATCTTTTTCCGTTCGGTGATTTTTCCCTGTTTTAATAAAAACAGAATAATTTAACATTTTTTGATACAAACTATCTCTATTCCATAAAAATGCAGAAGGGAGAGATGGCATGAATCGGCAGATTGGAAAGGGGAGTCTCTTGTTTTCAGAGGCTCCTTTAATTATAGGCAGTGCCTCGGTGGTGGGCACCAAGGAGGGAGAGGGCCCTCTGGCACAGGAATTTGACTGTATTGGCGATGACGATAAATTCGGGCAGGATAACTGGGAGGCAGCGGAGAGCAGCTTACAGAAAGAGGCCCTGACTCTTGCAATCGGAAAATCAGGGAAGGATCCAAAGGATGTGCGGTATCTTTTCGCAGGGGATCTTCTGGGTCAGCTCATTGCTTCCTCTTTTGGACTGAAAACTTTTGAGATTCCGTTGTTCGGTCTTTTCGGAGCCTGTTCCACCTGCGGGGAGGCACTGGCTCTAAGTGCTATGACGGTGGCTGCCGGATACGCGGATTATGTGGCGGCGGTAACCTCCAGCCACTTTGCCAGTGCGGAAAAGCAGTTTCGTTTTCCATTGGAATACGCCAATCAAAGACCGGTTTCCGCCACCTGGACGGTGACCGGGGCAGGAGCCTTTGTTCTTGCCGGTAAGGAGCGCAACGGCGGGAAGCGACCCTTGGCAAAAATCACCGGGATCACCACCGGAAAAATCGTGGACTATGGCTTCAAGGATTCCATGAATATGGGCGCGGCCATGGCGCCCGCGGCCTGCCAGCTCATTGCACAGAATCTGGAGGATTTCGGAAGAAAGCCTTCCGATTACGATCGGATCATCACCGGGGATCTGGGGGCTGTGGGGCAGAAAATTCTTTTTGACCTGTTGTCGGAAAAGGGTTACGACATCAGCAGTGTTCATGAGGACTGCGGAATGCTCATCTATGACCGGGAAACCCAGGGGGTGGGCTCCGGAGGTTCCGGCTGTGGATGTGCCGCCACTACATTGAGTGCCCACTTCCTTCCGATGCTGGCGAATGGGGAATTGAAACGGATTTTGTTTGTACCCACGGGAGCTCTTCTTTCCACGGTAAGTTTTAATGAGGGAGAGACTATCCCGGCTATCGCCCACGGGGTTGTGCTGGAGGCGTGCCTGTAATCCGGGCTGAGAAGATGAAGAGACATTTTATTGAAAGAGTCCGGTAAAATGGGAAATAAGTAACGAGCATATATTAGCGTGGAGGTGTTTTATTTTCTGAATTAGTAATCAACAAATATTGCACAGTTCCATGAATTGATTGAAAAATAAAAAAGGAGAAATCAAGAATGGATTATTTGATTGCATTTGTAGTGGGCGGCATCATCTGTGCCCTGTCCCAGATCTTAATGGAAAAAACCAAAATGCTGCCGGGGCGCATTATGGTGCTTCTTGTCTGCCTTGGGGCGGTGCTTGGGGCTCTTGGGCTGTACGGCCCTTTTTCCGACTGGGCCAAGGCCGGTGCCAATGTGCCTCTCATGGGCTTTGGCAATAACCTTTGGAAGGGCGTGAAGGAAATGATAGATAAAGAAGGTTTTCTCGGCATTTTCTTAGGGGGCTTTAAAAACTGTGCCCTGGGGCTGTCGGCAGCTCTGGTTTTTTCCTATATTGCCTCTCTGATTGCCCAACCCAAAATGAAAAAGCATTGATATTTGTAAAGTTTTGTTTTACGATGTATATCACCACATGGATTTACACATACTTCCTTTGTAAATACCATTACGGTTACACAATATGTAATAAAAGGAGATGTGTGTGATGAAGAAAATGAAAGTTCTGTTGATAAGTGGGATGCTGGCAGCCGGAATCTGCATGCTTGCTGCATGCGGCACCGGAAATCAGAATAACGCGGTGCCGGATACCAACGGTGTGGAAAATAACACCACGAATAACGGAAACGGAACCAATAATAATGGAACCAACAACGGAAACACCAATAATGGGAATGTGGGACAGGATGTGGAAAATGTCGGTGACGATATTGTAAATGGCGTGGAGGATGCCGGAGATGCTGTGGTGGATGGCGTGGAGGATATTGTGGATGGTACGGAAAATACCACAAATAATAATACCAACAACACAACCAACAACAATACCCCAAACACCAACAGTAAAACCAACCAGACCACCGGTGGAAACACCAACGGCACCATGGGCAACGGACGTTAGAAAGAGATTTTACTTATGACAAAAGAAACGTATTTCAAAATGACTCAGCCATTTCGGGATCACTCGGGACTGGCTAAGTCGTTACATAGATTAAACGACCTGTTTTCGGGAATCATATTTATATCTTATCCCCTGCTGGTTTTCTGGCTTTTTTGCCGGAAAGATCCGGGACTTCTTAAGGCAATTCTGGTTCCCTTGGATGGATTTATAGCTGTTACGGTTTTCCGGGGAATGTGCAATCGAAAAAGACCTTATGAGAAATTTGAGACGGAACCGGTGATCCCCAAGGACACCAAAGGGAAATCCTTTCCCAGTCGTCATGTGTTTTCTGCCGCGGTGATCGCGCTGACGGTTTGCATGCAGCCACATCTGATAGGAATGGGGATTCTTTTTCTGGCTTTTTCTGCAGGAATCGCGGTGATCCGCGTGGTGTCCGGGGTACACTATATCAGTGACGTGCTGGCATCCTTTGTCTTTGCCGCAGTAATCTGGGGAACCGGATACTATCTGTTCTGATTCTCCCGGCGGAACCGGCTGGGAGTCGTGTGGTACTTCTGTTTGAAGGCACGGTTAAAATACGATAGATTTTCAAAGCCGGCCTCCGATGCGATATCCAATATGGTATCCTCCGAGGAGCGAAGCAGCCGGGAAGCCATGATAAGGCGGAAATCCCTAAGGTAATCCACAAAGGAAGTACCCATGACGGATTTGAAATACCGCATGAAATGAGATTCGGAGAAACCTACGGCATCTGCCACATCAGCGATGGAAATCCGTTCCTGATAATGGTTCTCGATGTATTTCAGTATGATCTTCATCTTATCCAGCTTTTTCTGGTTCTCTTTGCGGCTTTCGGTATTCCGGTAACGGTTGTCCAGTACAAAAAAGAAGGAAAAGAGCTGGCTTTTGATAAAAAGCTCGTAGCCCTCCGGTCTTGTCTTTCCAATTTCATCGCAGGCATCGATGGGAGCGATCAGCTCCCGGTAATAAGCATTGTCCGGTGTAAATATGGAGGGGACAGATATTTCCCTGTCCATAAGTGGGGTGAGAAAACCGGAGGATGTGATATCCGCCTGCTTGGACAGCAGCATATTCGGGTGAAAGATAATATTCTCGTACTCCATGGACTGACCCGGAGCCTGGTCGATGGCATGGGGCTGTCCCGGCAGGACAAGAGCCAGAGTTGGCGCTTCCACCGGATGTACCTCCAGATCAATGGTGATTTTCCCGGATCCCTTTTTTACATAGATCAGTTCCATCTCGTCATGCCAGTGCAGGGGCACATTGGGGAAATCAAGCGGAATTGTGCAAATATACATACTGTAGGGAAAAACCAGATCTCCGTGTATGATGTTTTCGTGATAGTTCTCATATTCAAGCATGTTCATAATAGTTATCCTAGCAAATTTCCACCGGTTTGTAAATGAAAAAATGATAGAATTGTATCAGTTTTTGCACGGATAAGACAAGACACCTCTCTAAGAAACGGCTATACTTAATCTCATCAGTAATAGTTCAATTTGTTTTGGGAGGACAAAAGAATGACATTATCAAAAGCAGTATCTATGAAGTACAACAAGACCATTGAGAAGTGCAGCAACGAGGAGGTTTACTTTGCACTTCTTGATATGGTCAAGCAGCTGGCAGATGAGAAATGCAGCAACGAGGGGAAAAAGAAGCTGTATTACATCTCTGCTGAGTTTCTGATTGGAAAGCTTTTATCCAATAATCTGATCAATCTTGGTGTTTATGACAGTGTGAAATCAGAGCTTGAGGCATCTGGTAAATCTATGGCAGAGATCGAGGAGATTGAGCCGGAGCCGTCGTTGGGTAATGGTGGACTTGGACGTCTCGCAGCATGCTTTTTAGATTCTATTGCAACACTTGGCTTAAATGGTGATGGTGTAGGTCTTAATTACCATCTTGGATTATTTAAACAGGTATTTGACCGCAATCTTCAGAAAGAGACGCCGAACCCATGGATCGAGCAGCAGAGCTGGCTCACGAAGACAGATGTTACCAATACGGTAAACTTCGGTGGCTTCGCTGTTCAGTCCAGAATGTATGATATTGATGTGGTTGGCTACAACAACCGTACTACAAAGCTTCATCTTTTCGACATCGAATCAGTCGATGAGGGTCTTGTAGGCGATACCATTGATTTCGATAAGAGCCAGATCGAGAAGAACTTAACCCTTTTCCTGTATCCGGATGATTCTGATGACAAGGGAAGACTGCTTCGTGTATACCAGCAGTATTTCATGGTCTGCAACGGAGCAAAGCTTATTCTTGATGAGGCTGTAGCAAAGGGATCTGATTTACATGACCTTGCTGATTATGCAGCAGTTCAGATTAACGATACCCATCCATCCATGGTAATTCCGGAGCTGATCCGTCAGCTGATGGAGAGAGGAATCCTTATGGATGAGGCCATTGAGATTGTTTCCAAGGTATGTGCATATACCAACCACACCATCTTGGCAGAGGCTCTTGAGAAGTGGCCGATGGATTTCCTGAATAAGGCAGTTCCACAGCTGATGCCCATCATCCGTGAGCTTGACAGCCGTATCCGTCTGAAGGTCAGTGATGAGAGCACCTATATTATTAAGGATGGTCTTGTACATATGGCACACATGGATATCCATTACGGATACAGTGTCAATGGTGTTGCTTACCTGCACACAGAGATCCTTAAGAACAGCGAGCTGAACAATTTCTACAAGCTCTATCCGGAGAAATTCAATAACAAGACCAACGGAATTACTTTCCGCCGCTGGCTGATGGCATGTAACCCAGAGCTTTCCAACCTCGTTACAGAACTGATCGGTGATGGCTGGAAGAAGGATGCTGATGAGCTGGAGAAGCTTGGTAAGTACATCGATGACGATGCCGTATTGGACAAGGTTCTGGCTGTAAAGGATCAGAAGAAGAGAGAGCTTGCTGCATACCTGAAGAACAAGCAGGGTATGGATATCAACGAGAATTCTATCTTCGATATTCAGGTAAAGCGTCTGCATGAGTACAAGAGACAGCAGATGAATGCACTGTATGTAATCCATAAGTATTTTGAAATCAAGGAAGGCAAGCTTCCGAAGACACCGATTACCGTATTCTTCGGTGCAAAGGCTGCTCCTGCATACGTCATTGCAAAGGATATCATCCATCTGATTCTCTGCTTACAGCAGATCATCAACAACGATCCACAGGTAAGCCCATACCTGAAGGTGTTTATGGTTGAGAATTATAACGTGACAATGGCTGAGAAGATGATTCCGGCCTGTGATATTTCTGAGCAGATCTCTCTTGCATCCAAGGAGGCATCCGGAACCGGTAACATGAAGTTCATGTTAAACGGAGCGGTTACTCTTGGTACTATGGACGGAGCTAACGTAGAGATTGCAAAGCTTGTGGGTGATGACAATATTTACACCTTCGGTGAGGACTCTCAGACCGTTATCAATCGTTATGAGAGAGGCGATTACAAGTCCATCACTTACTATGAGAACAATGAGAACTTAAAGCGTGCCGTAGACTTTATCGTGAGCAATGAAGTAATGAAGGTTGGCTGCAGAGAGAATCTTGAGAGACTGTACAATGAGCTTCTCAATAAGGACTGGTTCATGACCTTCCCGGATTTCGATGCTTACGTGGAGACCAGAGAAAAGGCTTACGATGATTACGCAGACCGCAAGGCTTGGGCTAAGAAGATGCTAGTTAACATCAGCAAGGCAGGATTCTTCTCATCTGACCGTACCATTCGTCAGTACAACGAGGACATCTGGAAATTATAGTACTTTCGTTCTGCTTTGCCAGAATCTTCTTGTCAGAAACTTTCTTGTCTGTTATAGTGGTATCGTTCTTTGACAAAAGGGAAACGATTAAGGAGGTTTAGATTATGTCAGATTTTAATGGTTACAATGGTGAGCAGAATATGTACAATTCGCCTATGATGCAGCCTGAGAAAAAGGGACAGTCCATCGCATCACTGGTGCTTGGAATCTGCAGTTTTATCGCATGGCTTATTCCACTGTTCGGGTATCCGGTATCTATCGTTGGTATCGTGATGGGGGCAATGGGTATGAAGAAGGGCGGAAAGAAGATGGCGATTGCCGGTATCATCTGTTCTTCCATCGGACTGCTGATCACATTGATCAATTCCATCGCCGGAGTGATTATGATGATGGGGATGATGAACTACTAATCATCCTTCTGACGAGTGCTATATCATAGCACAGATATAAATCATGAAAAGAGAAAAGGGACATATACTGGGAAATAACCGGTATATGTTCCTTTCTTATTTTGACAAACCATCAGTCCTTTATTATAATAAATAATAGTTAAAAGATGCATACGCAATCGCCATGATGATATAGGATTGAAATTGCAAAACCGGGAGAGAATCATGAAAAAAGATATATTACATAAAGCAGCTGTGCTGGCACTTGCTTCCATGCTGACAGTGTCCGCCGGAGCTTGTGGGAAAACGGATACCAAAGAGCAGGATGCCTACCGCCAGTATGGTATTACCTGCCTGGAAAATGGAAAATATGAGGATGCGCTTACGGCCTTTCAGAATGCGTTGGATCAGTCTCTGGGGAAAGTAGGAGAGAGGGAGATCGATATCTGCTTTTACAAGGCGAAAGCACAGATCGCCAGCGGAGATACGGAAGGTGCCCTTGAGACTTATAATGCGATCATTGATTATAATAAGGATGCACGGGCATACTATCTCAGAGGCAATCTATATTTTGATCAGGGAAAATCCAAGGAAGCCTGTGACGATTATGAGCAGGCTATGAAAAAGGACCCCAAAAACTATGAACTGTATATTGGAATCTATCAGGCCATGAGCGCTCATGATATGGAGCAGGAGGGGCAGAAGATTCTGAATAAGGCCATGGATATTAAAGGCGACAAGTCAGAGGATAATCTGTACAAGGGCAGAATCTGTTTTCTTCTGAAGGATATGGAGAATGCCATTACCTACCTGACGAAGGCGAAGGAAGGAGAGATTCCCCTTGCCTCCTATTATCTGGCGTTGACCTATGAAGAGGGAGGAGAGACCCAGAAGGCCAAGGCCTGCGTGAAGGAATATTTGGACAGCGGAACGGCAACCTCTTACGATCTGTATGAATTGGGCTCCAATGAGATGGAGCAGCAGGACTATGAGGAGGCTCTGACCTATTTCAATGCAGCCCTTGCCATGGAGGAGATTCCGAATCGGCAGAGCCTGATGAAGAGTGCAATAGCAGCGTATGAGTATAGTGGAGATTTTGCCTCTGCGAAAAAAATGATGAAGGACTATCTGTCCAAGTATCCCTCTGATGAGGATGCCAAGAGAGAGAGTACCTTTTTGGAGACAAGATAATGGCGGAAGCATTTGAGACAGAAAAAATTGAGGAAAGAGTTGTTCTGGTGGGAATCAGTGAGCAGGATGGAGATGATGCCGAGGATTCCCTTGTGGAACTGGCGGAACTGGTTAAGACGGCGGGAGCTTCCGTGGTGGGAATCCTGATCCAGAAGCGGGAGAGAATTCACCCGGGCACCTATGTGGGAACCGGAAAGGTGGAGGAGATTGCAGAACTCATTCACAGTACCGGTGCTACCGGTATTGTCTGTGATGACGAATTGGCACCGGCTCAGTTGAAGAATCTGGAAACCCTTCTGGATACGAAGGTAATGGACCGGACATTGATTATTCTGGATATTTTTGCCTCCAGGGCCACCACCAGCGAAGGAAAGATTCAGGTGGAATTGGCGCAGTTAAAGTACCGCCTGAGCCGTCTTACCGGTTTGGGAAGATCCATGTCCAGACTGGGAGGAGGAATCGGTACCAGAGGTCCCGGAGAGAAGAAGCTGGAGATTGACAGACGTCTCATCAACGACCGGATTGCCCAGCTGAACCGGGAATTGAAGGAAGTGGTAAAGCACCGGGAGATTACCCGGGCGAAACGGGAGAAGAATGCCCTTCCGGTGGTGGCCATTGTAGGCTACACCAACGCCGGGAAATCCACCCTTTTGAACCATTTTACCCACGCGGAGGTGTTGGAGGAGGACAAGCTTTTTGCCACCTTGGATCCCACCACCCGGCTGCTGGAACTGGAAGGACAGCAGAAGGTGCTTTTGACGGATACGGTAGGCTTTATACGAAAGCTGCCCCATCATCTCATTGAGGCCTTTAAGAGTACTCTGGAGGAGGCGAAGTATGCGGACTATATTTTCCATGTGGTGGACGCTTCCAATCCCCAGAGGGACAAACAGATGCATATTGTATACGAGACTCTGGATCGCCTGGGAGTTAACAACAAAAAGATTGTCACCTTGTTTAACAAGATGGATCAGGCAGATCATGAGGAACCCTTACAGGATTTCCGGGCGGATCACATCCTGATGATCTCAGCCGCAAAGGAGGAGGGACTTGAAGAGGTAAAGTCTCTGCTGGTAGAGATGCTGCGGGAGGACAAGATCTATGTGGAGCGGGTGATTCCCTATGCTCAGGCAGGAGTGATTCAGCTGGTGCGGTCTTCCGGGGAGCTGATCTCGGAGGAGTATGTGCCGGAGGGGATTGCCATTAAAGCTTATGTACCGATGGAGGTTTATGGGAAGCTGTAAATCGATGGATGGGAGAGGACGAATTTGAAAATTAAAACATATGGAAATAAGGGAAACCAAGCAATATCGCATTTCACTATTTTGGCAAAAATCAGGATAAAGTGGAGCAGGTAATTGTAGACAGCGCTCCCATATTCAAATTCCCCAAGGTAATCAAAAATTTCTTCTTTCACAAATACAGGAAATGCCTGTTGAACATCAGGAAGCATCCGGAAAACACGGTTAAGGAATTGAATCAGTGTTTTCACGGAATGGGAGAAGCCCAGCAGTATGTTGCACCAATTGTTGCAATAGAAAGTCTGCGCAATTTAATAGAAAGCTGTTATGGTATGAGCACACCCGAATTAAGTGTTTCATCCCAGAGAAAAATTACCTTTGTGTATGGGAAGAAGGATATTGCCGGACTTTGTCTGCCCAGAATCAGGAAGTATAAAGACAGCCGATTCGTGGAGCTGGATTCCCTGGGACACTGCGGGTATTTTATGGAAAGTAAGGAGGAATATTTACGGGAATTGATTAAATAGGATCCCTCTTAGAGGCACAGCAAGGTGTTTCCAAATCTAATTCATTCAGATAATGTTCGCCCCAGTTACACATAGCCTCCAAAACCGGAATGGCACTCCGACCAAAAGGCGTAAGGGAATAGATTGTTTTAGGAGGCTTTTCAGGTATGACTTCCCGATGGATCAGGTTGCAGCTTTCCAGATCACGAAGCTGTTGGGAAAGCATTTTGGGTGTGGCCTTTGGAATAAGGCGCTGTAGTTCCATATAATGTAGGGGCTGTTTAATTAAGTGCCAGAGAATTAAGGGTTTATATTTTCCGCCAATCAAAAATAAGGTGGCTTCAACCGGGCAGTTAAACTGATCTTTATCAAATTTCATGGGTATTTCCTGTATGCAGATATACTTACTTTTTGAGATCCGGAGCGACA
This sequence comes from uncultured Lachnospiraceae bacterium, assembly GCA_900316805.1. Taxonomy (GTDB): domain Bacteria; phylum Bacillota; class Clostridia; order Lachnospirales; family Lachnospiraceae; genus Roseburia. The sequence goes on along the minus strand of ONEJ01000101.1, from coordinate 26,514 downwards.
TGTTACAACCCGCATTCCTACTGAGGCACTCGTGTCTTACGAGCATTTGTAAAAAGAAAATCTGTAAAAGGAGGAGCCAATGAACTCGTGAATATGTCACGAATCATTGGCTCTGTTTCTTAGGAAATCGCAAAATTTCCAACCGCGTAGTCTGTCCAGATTCCGTCCTTTGTCGGGGAAGCCGTACAGTTGTTGAAGAAGATGGCTCCGTCACCACTGCGCCATTTGCTGGCATCAAAATTCAGCTGTTGCTTATTGGCAGATTTTTTCTGCTTTCCAATACTTTTGATGCAAAACAGGATACCGTTTTTCCAGGCCATTTCTTTCACATAGCCTTGATCTACCAGTTCCTGATAGGACAAAGTCATAGGCTCCGCATTGTGTTTGCTGGCGAAGATCCAGGCAATGGCGGATTTTTCACCTTCCGTGAGATTGCCCGGAGCCTGCGACAGGTCAATGCTGATGTACTGGCTGTCTTCGTTCAGTGCGGGATCGGTGTCCCAGAGATCCTCCAATACTTTCAGGTACAGACCGCTTAAGTCATAAGGAGTTTCACCGGCAGTATTGTCTGAAATCTGGCTGTAAGCATAGATTCCATCTACAGACCCCAGCTTGGCAGGAAAGGTTTCCAGTACGGAACCATCATAGGAGATAGTTACAGTTATTCCGTCCTTTAGTGCGGAGGCATCCGCAGATTTTCCGTCAAGATATACCGGAATATCCTTAAGAGGAAGGGAATATACATCATTTGCACCTTTCCCCGCTAGAATCAGTTCTTCCTTCTTTGCCCCGTCTACGATTTTCAAGGAAATTGTTTCACTGTTTATTTGAGGACTCATTTGGGCAGAGTCAGTTTCATCAGAGGTGTGGAGAGAATTGTCTGCTGCGAGTGTGTTATTGATAATTCCAGAAGCCTCATTAGCATCGGTATTGCTAACAGCAGTTTCATTGTTTTGGGCGGAATTTATTTTACCACAACCGAAAAAAAGCACCCCTATAGCAACCATTCCAACCCATAATCCTGTCTTCTTTTTCTTCATAAAAGTCTCCTTTCTGTGCAAAACTCATGTACCATTATGGAAGTCCCCTTTTTAGAAATGAAAAACTCTTTTTGACTTAAAATTATTTTTTCAGGGGAACATTTTCATAATGAGTATTGCTTACATAAATACAGTGTGGAATGTAGCAACTTTTGTTGCATCAGCTGAGCGTAAATTTTTGTTATGGAAGAAGCCGGCAGGTGGCACTAAAGTTGTGATTTCCGATACAGGTGATGTTCACGATTGTGGGACACTTCCAATAAACCCATGTGCCCATGTCATTTCTATTTTATGGGTGACATAAACTGAAACTGGTCTCTGCCGCCCAAAATATCGGCAGTGATATGAGGATAATGGGCGACAAGAATTGTAAACGACTTGCGGACCATGGGATTAAGTCCTATAATAGTATCATGGAGGAAAACTCAGCTTTTCTAAGATGAAATAAGATGAAAATAGAACCTGGGGGACGACAGAATGTTGGGAATGATAGGTGCATCTATTGAGATTACGATTATGTTCATTGCGCTTTCGCTATGCCGGCGCTATGTCTTTTTGGAAAAAAATCTGGAAGGGAAAAAGCAGCAGTATTTCAATATCGGGGCTGTCGTTTTATTAATTCTGTGTGATCTGCTTTTGGGGGAGGTCTTCGCACAATTATGTTTGTTCCTGATTGTCGGAACCAATATTTCATTGGCTCGAACGACCCATAGGTTCGCGGGATTCTTCCTGGTAATTCCTATCGCGGGGATTGTCAATGGAATCATTATGCCGGTTTTCTTAGTGGTAAGCATGGCAATAGGATTAGTGGTGGATGATATCCGGTATATTCTCTTAGTCTATGGAGGGATTCTGGCTTTTTTGCTTCTATTTTATGTGAAAGGAAAGAATTGGAGGCACCGGTTTGAATCGCAGATGGGAGACAGAAAGCTGCAGAAATGGGAAACCCTTCTGTTGTGTATCGTGGGATGTCTTATGATGGCCTTTTCCAGTATGCTGGGATATTCCATGACATTGTTACAGCAGCAGTCAGAAATCCAGGCGGAGAAAACAGAAGAGGAAAGTATCAATTTAGAGGTGGAAGAGGCGGAAAAAACGGACCAGGAAAGTCAAAATTTAAATGCGGCAGATTTGGAGGAACTGGATCAGGATACACTTATTTCAGATGTGGCAGGGCAATTTGTATCCAATTTGGTTCTCACGGGAATGGTATCCTTTATTCTCTCTATAACCATTATTATATTGATCATGCAGGGAAATAAGCGTGCCTATTATTATGAAAAAACCCAGCACTTATCCCTTCAAATGGTACAGGCTCTGGCAAATACCATCGATGCAAAGGATTCTTACACCAATGGGCATTCTACGAGGGTTGCGAAATATTCCGTAATGATTGCAAAGAGAATGGGGTATCAGGGGGCAGATATAAAGCGGATCCAGTATACCGCCCTGCTTCATGATATCGGAAAGATTGGAATCCCGGTAGAGATTATCAATAAACCCAGCCGGTTAACCGACGAGGAATATGAGATCATTAAAACCCATCCGGTGATCGGTTCCCGTATTCTGAGTGAAATTACGGAACTGCCGGATATATCCATAGGAGCGAGATTTCATCATGAAAGATATGATGGAAGGGGGTATCCGGATCATAAAAAAGAAACGGAAATTCCCGAAATTGCAAGGATCATCGGGGTTGCAGATGCCTATGATGCCATGACTTCCAAGAGAAGTTACCGGGATGTTTTGCCCCAGTCGGTTGTTCGGGGAGAAATTGAAAAGGGCAGGGGAAGCCAGTTTGATCCTGGGATTGCGGAGGTAATGCTAGAAATAATAGACGAAGATAAGAATTACGAGATGCATGAGTAATCCTTTAATAATGTAAGGGTGATTATTCCGTGCAGGGTACAAGAGTTCTCTCACAATAAAAGAAGGAGACGAGCATGCTTTCCTTGGAAAACATGCCCGTCTCCTTCTTTTTCAATACAAATAAAAATTTATTTCATAGCATTCTTCTTAGCAATAGAAGCTCTCTTACGAAGGGTCGGATCCAGGATTCTCTTACGGATACGAAGGCTCTCCGGTGTCACCTCAAGAAGCTCATCGGTATCGATGAAATCCAGTGCCTGTTCAAGGCTTAGAATTTTAGGTGGAACCAGTGTCAGAGCCTCATCTGCGGAGGAGGATCTCGTGTTGGTCAGATGCTTCTTCTTGCAGACATTTAACTCAATGTCTTCGGCTCTGGAGCTCTGTCCGATAATCATGCCGGAGTATACCTTTTCGCCGGGGCCTATAAAGAGAGTACCTCTCTCCTGTGCGGAGAAAAGACCGTAGGTTACGGATTCGCCGGACTCAAAAGCAATCAGGGAACCGGTGGAGCGGTAAGCAATCTCGCCCCGGAATGGCTCATAGCCATCAAAAATCGTATTGATGATTCCGTTACCCTTGGTATCTGTCATGAACTCCCCACGGTAGCCGATAAGTCCACGGGACGGAATCTTAAACTCCAGTCTTGTGTAGCCCCCGGCGATGGAGCCCATGTTCTGCAGCTCGCCCTTTCTCTGCTGCAGCTTGGAGATGACGGCACCGGAAAATTCGTCCGGAACATCCACATAAGCGATTTCCATTGGCTCTAATTTCTTGCCGTTCTCATCATATTTGTAGAGAACCTCGGCTTTGCTGACGGCAAATTCATAGCCCTCACGGCGCATGTTCTCAATGAGAACCGACAGGTGAAGCTCGCCACGGCCGGAAACCTTCAAGCTGTCCGGACTGTCGGTCTCCTCCACGCGGAGGGAGACATCGGTGTTCAGCTCCCGGAACAGACGGTCGCGGATGTGGCGGGAGGTGACATATTTTCCTTCCTGACCTGCCAGAGGACTGTCATTGACGATAAAGTTCATAGAAATTGTGGGCTCGGAAATTTTCTGGAAGGGGATAGCTTCCGGATTTTCCGGGGCACAGATGGTATCTCCGATATGAATATCTGCAATACCGGAAATGGCTACGATGGAGCCGATTTTTGCCTCTGTGACATCTACTTTATTCAGACCATCAAACTCGTAGAGCTTGCTGATACGAACCTTTTCCAGTTTGTCCGGATCGTGGTGGTTTACAACCACGGCTTCCTGATTGACCCTAAGGCATCCGTTGTCTACCTTACCGATACCGATACGGCCGACATATTCGTTGTAATCAATGGTGCTGATGAGCACCTGGGTATTGGCATCCGGGTCACCGGTAGGTGCCGGGATGTAATTGACGATGGTCTCAAAGAGAGGAGTCATGTCCTTCTTCTCGTCATCTAAGTTGTACATGGCATAGCCGTCTCTGGCAGATGCGTAAATGAAAGGACAGTCTAACTGCTCATCGGAAGCATCCAGATCCATGAAAAGCTCTAACACTTCATCGATCACTTCCTCGGGACGGGCCTCCGGCCGGTCGATTTTGTTGATGCAGACGATAACCGGAAGATTTAAGGCCAGCGCCTTCATCAGTACGAATTTGGTCTGGGGCATGGTTCCTTCAAAGGCATCTACCACCAGGACAACGCCGTTGACCATCTTAAGGACACGCTCTACCTCGCCGCCGAAATCTGCATGTCCGGGGGTGTCGATAATATTGATTTTCGTGTCTTTATAAAAAACGGCAGTGTTTTTGGAAAGAATTGTGATACCGCGCTCACGCTCGATATCGTTGGAATCCATGACGCGCTCCTGCACTTCCTGATTCTCACGGAACACACCGCTTTGCTTTAACAGTTCGTCCACCAGGGTCGTTTTGCCGTGGTCGACATGGGCGATAATTGCAATGTTACGAATATCATCTCTGGTTGTTGTCATAACTTTAACCTTCTTTTCTTTATTCTATATTCTATATTCTATGGACTTGTACCATTTTATCATAAAAACGCATTTTCGCAAGAGATTTTGTGCCATTTGTTGATTTGCACATATTTCGTTTTACTTATCGACATGCTTTGATGATTTCTACCAACCTAAAAATGGTAAAAAATAACCCTAACAACGATTTCACAAAAGGAAGGGAGAAAATTCATGTCAGATAAAATGTTTGAAAACAACCAGGTAACTATTATGGGAGAAATTGTATCGGATTTCGTGTTCAGTCATGAGGTGTACGGAGAAGGCTTTTATATGGTGGACGTTTCTGTCAGCCGCCTGTCCAATTTTGCCGACTGCATTCCGGTCATGGTGTCGGAGCGGCTGGTGAATGTGAAGGAGAGCGCCATCGGTCATTTCGTCTATATCACCGGACAATTCCGCTCCTTCAACCGCCATGAGGAACACAAAAACAGGCTGGTGCTTTCCGTGTTTGCAAGGGAATTTGAACCGGTGGATGAGCCGGAGGAGGAAAATGCACAGAATCAGATTTTTCTTGACGGGTTTATCTGCAAGGAGGCTGTTTACCGCAAGACGCCTCTGGGAAGGGAGATTGCGGATCTGCTTGTGGCAGTCAACCGTTCCTACGGAAAATCCGATTACATTCCATGTATCTGCTGGGGCAGAAATGCCAGATTTGCCTCCGGTTTTACGGTGGGAAGCCATGTGCAGATCTGGGGAAGAATCCAGAGCAGGGAGTATGTGAAGAAGATCAGTGAGACAGAGGCGCAGAAACGCACGGCCTACGAGGTATCTGTCAGCAAAATTGAATATTTGGAGTAATTAGGAGGGAAAATAGCTACAGACTTGATTCTTGGGACTGTTTGTGGTATCTTACATATTATTGTTTGTTAGTAAGGACATCAGTCCTATGGAGGCAGTTATGGAAAAAGGCGTGATACAGATTTATTATGGAGAGGGACATGGTAAGTCGACAGCAGCAATTGGGAATGCGATCCACTTGGCCAGTGAGGGGAAGAGTGTCATTGTGATCCAGTTTCTGAAGGAGAAGAACGAGAACGAGCTGATGTTTCTAAATCGGCTGGAGCCGGAGATCAAAGTCTTTCGTTTTGCAAAGTCGGATGAATGTTTTGAGGAGCTGCCTGAGAGTGCTAGGCAGGAGGAAGTCATGAACCTGCGCAATGGATTCAATTATGGGAAAAAGGTTGTTTCCACCGGCGCCTGCGACATGCTGATTCTTGACGAGGTGCTGGGAATCATGGATGAGAAGGTAATTTCTCCGGAGGAACTGCGGGACTTGTTTGCCGCAAAGCCGGAGGAAATGACCCTTGTCTGTACCGGCAGGGTGTTGGATGACAGTATCCGGGAATATGCCGATGAAATTTATAATATTGCACCAGAAAAATGAATTGACGAAAATGCATTGGGGTGCTATGATAATGACAAGTGAATAGCATATGGTAGAGGTTGCGCAAATTATGAGTAGGCTGTGGGATGTGGCAGGCACAGGAGAACACAGCAGAAAGGGAGGAGCGCCGAAAGAAAGGGATGTCTGCAGTTCTTTTCTTGGGCATACGGTTAACAGCCGTATGACTGTCAGAAGCGCAGCGCGCAGATGGAGAGCTATCAGGATTACAGAAACAAACTGACCGGCTCTTATCATGGCTGGTCTTTTCATTTGCAGGGAAGTACGTTTTTCTCTTTGCGTCATATGCTGGTAATAAGATAAAGTGTAAATTGAAAGGAGACAGGACAGTGGCAATTTTTAAGGGAGCAGGTGTTGCAATCGTAACACCAATGAAAGAGAATTACGAGATCAATTATGATAAGCTGGAGGAGATGATCAACCGTCAGATCAACGAGGGTACAGATGCCATCATTATTGCCGGAACCACCGGCGAGAGTGCAACCCTTACCATGGAGGAGCACCGGGATGTGATCAAGGCTGCAATTGATTTTACCAGGAGGAGAATTCCTGTGATAGCAGGAACCGGATCCAACTGTACAAGAACGGCGATCCAGCTGTCCCAGGAGGCAGAGGAGGCCGGAGCAGACGGACTTCTGATTGTGACGCCTTACTATAATAAGGCAACACAGGCAGGGCTCATCGCTCATTATTCCCAGATTGCAGACAGTACCAAGTGCCCGATCATCATGTACAATGTTCCAAGCCGTACCGGCTGCAATATTTTACCTGAGACTGTGGCAGAGCTCTTTGCCACAAAGGAGAATATTGTGGGAATCAAGGAGGCAACCGGCAGTGTTGCCCAGGCTTCTAAGACTATGAATCTTACAGACGGCAAGATTGATATGTATTCCGGCGAGGATGGACTGGTGGTTCCCCTTATGTCAATTGGCGCCATCGGTGTGATTTCTGTATGGAGCAACGTTGCCCCGGCGAAAGTGCATGCAATGTGCGACAGCTTCTTTAAGGGAGATCTGGAAACAGCAAGAAAGCTGCAGCTTGAGGCACTTCCACTGGTAGATGCCCTCTTCTCTGAGGTAAATCCGATTCCGGTAAAGAAGGCACTGAATCTGATGGGACTGGAGGCAGGCCCGCTGCGCGCACCTCTTTGTGAGATGGGAGAGGACAATGCAAAGAAGCTTGTCCAGGTGATGAGAGAGTACGGGATTCTGAACTAGAAGCAGGAACCCGACGGAATAGAGAAAGGACATAAGAGAAATGACAAGAGCAATTATGAACGGCTGCAATGGAAAAATGGGACAGTGTATTACAGGAATCTGTGCCCGGGATCCGGAAATTGAAATTGTTGCCGGAATTGACCAGTATGATGGGATTTCGAATGATTATCCCGTTTTTGCAAGCCTTTGGGACTGCAATGTGGAAGCGGATGTCATCATTGATTTTTCCAATGCATCCGCAGTGGATGGGCTGATCGACTATTGTGTGGAAAAACAGATTCCGGTTGTTCTGTGTACCACGGGACTTTCCGAGGAACAGCTGCAAAAGGTAGAGAAGGCCTACGAGAAGGTTGCCATCTTAAAATCAGCCAATATGTCCCTGGGAATCAATACGCTGATGGAGCTTCTTAAGAAGGCGGCGCTGGTATTTGCACCGGCAGGCTTTGACATGGAGATTGTGGAGAAGCACCACAACCAGAAGCTGGATGCGCCCAGCGGTACAGCCATTGCTCTGGCAGATTCTATGAATATGGCGTTGGATGAGGCCTATACATACAAGTATGACCGAAGCCAGGAGAGAAAGAAGAGAGATCCTTATGAGATTGGTATTTCCGCTGTCCGCGGTGGCAATATTGTAGGGGAGCATGAAGTGATCTTTGCAGGCCAGGATGAGGTCATTGAGTTTAAACATACGGCATATTCCAAGGCAGTATTTGCCAAGGGTGCGGTGGAAGCAGCCAAGTATCTGCAGGACAAAGGGCCGGGGCACTACGATATGGCAGATGTTATCGCAGCAAAATGATGAATTTGAGGAGCTTTTGCATAAAGTGCGGGAGCTCCTTTTTATGTTCTGCCATGTTGACAGAAGCACGGAGAAAAACATATAATAGGAGTGTGCCATGCCGTGGGGCGGCACAATTTATGAAGGAAATACCATCAAAGAAAACGTGTTCCTGCTTGCAGGAAAACCGGAGGCAGAATGAATAAAAACCACAGAATTTTAGCGGCGTCACTTGCTTTTGCTGTCATGGTGCCGGCAGTCCCTGTTCAGGCAGCACAGAATACACCTTCTGCTTACATGAACAATCTTTCGCAGGTGGCAGAGAAATATCCCTCCACCAGAAATCAGGGGGATTACGCCACCTGCTGGGCTTTTGCGGCGGTTTCTCTGGCGGAGATGGATCTGATTGCAGACAATCAGAGTTCAGATAAAAACATTGATCTGAGTGAACTGGCTCTGGCTTATGACACCTGTCATCCCTCCTGGGATGCCTTTGGGGGAACTGTGGGGGACGGGCTTTCTACCATGACGGATTATCTGGATGTGGGGGGAAACCTGAACTACTGTTCCAGAACCCTTTTGCAGTGGAGAGGTCTGGTTTCGGAAGAATCAGCACCCTATTCCCTGGCAGATTCCTATCAGGGACAGGGAACTTCCCAGGCTGCCCATCTGCAGAACATTTCGATTTTGGATATCCATAAGAATAGAAATCAGGTAAAACAGGAAATTATGGAGCATGGGGCTGCAGGAATCGGTTTTTACTTTTCTATGGGAGGAGAGTTTGATCAAAGAGCCGCCTATCAGGGAAGGACGGTGGCAACCTATTACTGTGACCGTTCCGGTTATTTGTATGTTCCCAACCATGCAGCAGTGATCGTGGGCTGGGATGATGATTTTCCGGCAGATAATTTCAAGAACAAGCCCAAAGAAAATGGGGCGTGGCTGGTAAGAAACAGCTGGTCAGAGACCACCGCAGACGATCTGTACAGTTACTTCTGGCTGTCTTATGAGGACAAATCCCTGGAGTCCAATGCCTGGATTATGGATTTTGAGCCGGCGGACAATTATGATTACATTTACCAGTATGATGGATGTCCCATTGTGGGAAAACTCTTCAACTGTCCGGTGTCTGCCAACGTGTATAAGGTGCAGGGAGCAGACAGTCAGCTGCTGCGGGCTGTATCGATTACCTTAAATGAGGATACGTCGGTTCCCTATACCATTAAGATTTATTCGAATCTTTCGAATCTTTCGAATCCCAGAAGCGGGATTCTGGAAACTGCCGTTTCCGGGCAGACAACCTGTGCAGGTACCTATACCATTCCCCTGAAGCAGCCGGTGTCTCTTGATAAAGGCAGCCGATATGGAATTGTTGTAGAACTGGGGAAAAAGAATGCCGGGGTCGACATGGAACTTGCAATCCGCCAGTACCCCATAAAAAGTACCGCCGGGATCAAAAAAAAGCAGAGTTTTCTATATCAGAATGGGGTCTGGAAGGATGTGGCAGTAAGCTATCAGAACCAGAAGGTAGGAAATCTTTGTATCAAGGGTTACACAGACCAGACGAATTCCGGCGTGGGTACGGTTGCCAAAATCAAAACGGCAGCAGTCTCCACTACCTCCGTAAAGATTGCCTGGACATCGTCACCCGGAGCCTGGGGCTATGAATTATACCGCAGTGACAGCAAAAACGGAACCTATCGGAAAATTGCGACGGTTACGGGGAAAAGCTATAAAGATACCGGCTTGAAGAAGGGAAAAACCTATTATTATAAGGTTCGAGCCTGCCAGAAGAGCAACGGAGTAAAATTCACAGGAAAGCCTTCTGCGGCAGTGAAGGCTTCCGGTAAGAGAGGATAAAAGGTATGACATTATTGGTTAAGGGAGGACATGTGCTGAATCCGGCAACCGGGCTGGATGAAAAAGCGGATGTCCTGATTAAGGGAAACAAGATTGAAAAAATTGAGGCAGATCTTTCGGGGGAGAATGCAGACCGGACGATTTCTGCTGAGGGCTGTTATGTGATGCCGGGCTTTATTGATCTGCATGTGCATTTCAGAGATCCCGGATTTGAACAGAAAGAGGACATTTTTTCCGGGATGGAGGCAGCTGCCCACGGTGGCTATACCACCGTGCTTACCATGCCCAACACTCGCCCGGTGGCCGATAATCCGGACGTGATCAACTATGTCCACAGGAAGGCAGAAAATGGTCACTGCATCCATGTGCTCCAGGTGGGAGCCATCACAAAGGGGCAGGAGGGAACAGTTCTCTCTGATATGGAGGCCATGGTAAAAGCCGGAATTCCTGCTGTCAGCGAGGACGGAAAGTCCGTGATGGATGCAAAGCTCTGCAGAGAGGGAATGCGGGAAGCACAAAGACTTGGCATTCCGGTGCTGGCCCATTGTGAGGACAAGACCCTTGCAGGGCCGGGAGTAATGAATGCTGACGAAAAGGCGGAGGAATTCCATATGCCGGGCATTTCAAATGCTGTGGAGGATGTGATCGTGGCCCGAGATATTATTCTGGCGAGGGAGACCGGGGTACACCTGCATCTGTGCCACTGTTCCACAAAGGATTCTGTTGCGCTGGTAAAATTTGCCAAGGATCTGGGTGTCCGTGTGTCTGCCGAGGTTTGTCCCCATCACTTTACCCTGACCTCCGATGATATCAGGGCTCATGAGCCGGAGTTGGCTGCGGGAATTTTCCTTCCCAGCGATCTGGATGTGGATACCAATTATAAGATGAATCCACCCCTCCGCAGAAAGGAGGATGTGGAGGCATTAAAAAAAGGTCTGCGGGATGGCATCATGGATGTGATTTCCACAGATCATGCACCTCATACCTTTGAGGATAAAAATCAGTCCATGAAGAAGGCTCCCTTTGGAATCGTTGGGCTGGAGACGGCTGCCTGCCTGACCTATTCGGAACTGGTGATGGGAGGTTATCTGACCCCTATGCAGATGGCAGAGAAAATGAGCTATAATCCTGCGAAGATCATCGGTCTGGACAAGGGAAATATTGCACCGGGGAAGGCGGCGGATCTTGTAATCTTTGATCCGGAAGAAACATATAAGATTGACAAAAATACCTTTGCTTCGAAAGGAAGGAATACACCTTTTGATGGCAGAGAGGTCACCGGCCGCGTGAAGTGTACCATCTGTGATGGAACTGTAGTATATAACGAAATCAGGAAAAAATGATCATGGTTTTGAATTTCTTGGAATCATGAAATAGTAAAAAGGAAGAAGGGGAAAAAGACATGATTAACAAATTGATCGAGAAAATAAAGAAGACGAAAGCTCCTATCGTAGTGGGACTGGATCCTATGCTGTCCTATGTGCCGGAGCATATCCAGCAAAAGGCTTTTGAGGAGTTCGGAGAGACCCCGGCAGGTGCAGCGGAAGCCATCTGGCAGTACAATAAAGCCATTGTGGATGCCACCTACGACCTGATTCCGGCGGTAAAGCCTCAGATCGCCATGTATGAGCAGTTTGGTCTCGAGGGCGTGAAGGCTTTCCAGAAAACCGTGGACTACTGCCACGAGAAGGATCTGGTGGTGATTGGCGATGTGAAGCGGGGGGATATCGGATCCACCTCCGCAGCTTATGCCACAGGTCATCTGGGCAGGGTGCAGATCGGCAGCAAGAGCTATGCCGGCTTTGATGAGGATTTTGCTACGGTTAATCCTTATCTTGGAACCGATGGCATCAAGCCCTTCGTAGATGTCTGCAAGGAAGAGAGAAAGGGTATTTTTATTCTGGTAAAGACTTCCAATCCTTCCAGCGGGGAGTTCCAGGACCGCCTGATTGACGGCCGTCCCCTCTACGAACTGGTAGGCGAGAAGGTTGCCGAGTGGGGCAGTGACTGCATGGGAGATTCCTACAGCTATGTGGGAGCCGTTGTAGGAGCTACTTACCCCGAACAAGGGAAAATCTTACGTAAGATCATGCCCAAGTCCTTTATCTTAGTACCTGGCTATGGCGCTCAGGGCGGACAGGGCAAGGATCTGGTGCATTTTTTCAACGAGGACGGACTGGGAGCAATTGTCAATTCCTCCCGTGGAATTATCGCCGCTTATAAGCAGGATAAGTACAAAGAGAAAGGTATCACACCGGAGAATTTTGCGGAGGCATCCCGCCTTGCGGTAGAGGATATGATCGCGGATATTTCCGGGGCACTTGAGAATAAATAGGTTGGAAACAGAGATAATGGGCGTCAGAGCGGAAAACAAGCTGTGCCGCCCATTTAAAAGAAATACCAGGTCAGGAGAAAGAAAATGAGCGAAAAATTTCAAGAGACGGCAGTAGTGGTTTCACAGAAAAGCCTCGGAGCCGGCATCTTTGATCTTACAATTCAGACGAAGGACATCGCGGCCCATGCGAAGGCCGGTCAGTTTGTATCGGTGTACAGCGCAGATGCCAGCAAGCTTCTGCCAAGACCCATCAGCCTGTGTGGTATTGATGGGGAGAAGGGCACGCTGCGGCTGGTGTACCGGGTCACAGGGGAGGGCACCGGAACAGAGGAATTTTCCAAATGGAAAGAGGGAGATTCTGTTCGTATTTTAGGGCCTTTGGGCAATGGCTTTACGGTAGAGCCGGGCAAAAAAGCATTCCTGATCGGCGGAGGAATTGGTGTACCGCCGATGCTGGAACTGGCAAAGCAGATGAAAGAAAATTCATCGGCAGAGTTTCAGATCGTCATGGGATACCGGGATGCCAATACCTTTTTGAAAGAGGAATTTGAAGCCTGGGGCGAGACCATTGTGGCAACCGAGGATGGCAGTGTGGGTACAAAGGGGAATGTGCTGGATGCAATCCGGGAGAATGGGCTTACAGCAGATGTGATCTATGCCTGTGGCCCTACACCCATGCTTCGGGCACTGAAGGCGTATGCAGCTGAGCAGGGAATGGACTGCTATATTTCCATGGAGGAGCGCATGGCCTGTGGAATCGGTGCCTGCCTTGCCTGCGTCTGCAAGTCGAAGGAGAAGGATGAACATTCCAATGTAAAGAACAAGCGGATCTGTAAGGAAGGTCCGGTCTTTGATGCGAAGGAGGTAGAGCTGTAATGAATACCAGTGTGAATCTGTGCGGAGTTACATTAAAGAACCCGGTGATGACAGCTTCCGGAACCTTCGGGTCAGGAGCAGAGTACAGCGAGTTTGTGGATTTAAATAAGCTGGGGGCGGTGGTAACGAAAGGTGTTGCCAATGTGCCATGGGAAGGAAATCCCACACCCCGTGTGGCAGAGGTTTATGGCGGTATGCTAAACGCCGTGGGGCTGCAGAATCCCGGCATCGAGCTTTTCTGCCAGAGGGACATTCCCTTTTTGAAGAAATATGATACGAAGATTATTGTGAACGTGTGCGGACATTCCACCGAGGAGTATGTGGAGGTGGTAGAGCGCCTTTCCGATGAACCGGTGGATATGCTGGAAATCAATATTTCCTGCCCCAACGTAAAGGAGGGCGGCATTGCTTTTGGACAGGATCCCAAGGCGGTGGAGGCTATCACCAGAGAGATGAAAAACCATGCGAAGCAGCCGGTGATCATGAAGTTAAGCCCCAATGTGACGGATATTACGGAGATGGCGAAAGCCGCCGAGGCAGGGGGAGCTGATGCCCTTTCCCTCATCAACACCATTACGGGAATGAAAATCGATATCAACCGCCGCTGCTTTGTGCTGGCTAATAAGACCGGCGGCATGTCGGGACCTGCGGTCCATCCGGTGGCTGTGCGGATGGTATATCAGACGGCTCAGGCAGTGAATCTCCCCATCATCGGTATGGGCGGAATCATGAACGCGGAGGATGCCATCGAGATGATCCTTGCGGGAGCCACTGCAGTATCTGTTGGAACTGCCAACTTTACGGATCCTGCTGTGACGGAAAAAATTGTTGCAGGAATTGAAGACTATATGAGAAAGTATCAGGTAAGTGACATTCGCGAGCTGGTGGGCGCGGTGCACGAGCGCTGATGGCAGTTTGCCGCTGATTTCGCTATCCGCCCACTCCTCATTCCCGGAGAATCCCGGTGGCGGACAAAAACGCGGGAAATCCATGTGGGAAGTTCCCATAAAGGAATATTGCTCAGAGACCCTGGCGTATGAGATTGGATGATTTCATACGCCTTTTTGTCAATAAAAGCAGTGCAATTTCGCATTGAAACAGTCAGGCTTTTATGATAGAATAGGGTCGATATCCAATAGGCGGCATGCCTTGATAACAGGAGGTTTTAGAATAAATGGAAGCATATAAAGAAGAATTTATTGAATTTATGGTGGAAAGTGATGTGTTAAAATTTGGCGATTTTACCTTGAAGAGTGGTCGAAAATCGCCATTTTTTATGAATGCGGGAGCTTACGTGACCGGCAGCCAGCTGATGCGTCTGGGAGAGTACTATGCCAAGGCAATTCATGAGAATTACGGGGATGATTTTGACGTGCTCTTCGGACCGGCTTATAAGGGAATTCCCATTGCGGTGGTTACAGCCATCGCATACAGCAAATTATATGGCAGGGAGATCCGTTACTGCTCTGACCGAAAGGAAGCTAAGGATCACGGTGCAGACAAGGGCGGTTTCCTGGGAAGCAGCTTGAAGGATGGAGACCGCGTGGTGATGATCGAGGACGTGACCACCTCCGGAAAGTCCATGGAGGAGACGGTGCCGAAGGTTCGTGGTGCCGCAGACGTTACCATCGTAGGGCTGATGGTCAGCTTAAACCGCATGGAGGTAGGTCTGGGCGGCAAGATGAGCGCATTGGATGAGATTCGGGAAACCTATGGTTTTGAGGCAAGAGCCATTGTCACCATGGAGGAAGTGGTAGAGCATCTGTACAACCACACCTGTCAGGGGAAGGTTGTGATCGATGACACCTTAAAGGCACAGATTGACAAGTATTACGAACAGTATGGCTGCAAGTAAGCGCCACAGGGGCTGGGCGGTGTTTCTGTTTGTCTGTTATCTGGTTCTGCTTCTGTACTTTTTGTTTTTTTCGGAAGGATTTGGGAGAATCCAGGCGCAGCATACGGGATACCAGTATGATCGGATCCCCTTCAGGTATAATCTGACACCCTTCAAGGAGATTACAAGGTTTATCCGTTACCGCCATGTGGTGGGATTTCATGCGTTTTTCGTCAATGTATTCGGAAATATCATCGCCTTTATGCCCATGGGATTTTTCCTTCCGGCAGTTACGGGAAAGAAATTAAACGGAATGCAGATCCTGGTCCTTAGCTTTCTCTTTTCCCTGTCGGTGGAAACGGTGCAGCTTCTGACAAAGCTGGGGTGTTTTGATGTGGACGATCTGATTTTAAATACCCTGGGCGGGATTCTTGGATACCTGATATACAGGGTTCTTCATGGATTATGGATGCGAAAGCAGAATTAATTCAGATGTACCGGGATATCCTGTAAGATACAGGAACATCAAATGTCCGGAATCCCTGTATGTGTTGGCAAAGCATGGATTACAGAAAGAAGATCGACGGAAAGGAAATCATATGAGGAAGCGCAGAAGACGCGGCTCTTATAAATTTACGGAAAAAACACATTCGAAGCGGGGGATTGCAGCCTCCATTCTGGCGGGACTTCTGCTGGTCTGGTATCTGGTATTTGTGATACTGGCTTTTCGCTGCGATGGCAGGCTGTCCGCTTATTTTGGCAGCGCAGGTGTTATGGCGGTGCTTTTGTCCATTGTGGTGCTGGTGGTGGCAGCGGGGAGTCTGAAGGAGGAGGACTCCTTTAAACTGTTCCCGCGGCTCTCCTGCTTTCTGGCGGTGCTGGGACTGGTGTGCTGGGGCGGCACATATGTGCTGGGGTTTTTCCTATAACGATATGCCGGGGCTGTGAATCGCCAGCTGGTGGCAGAGACATTTTGACAAACAGAAAGTATCATGGTAGAAACCGAGGTTATTTGTTCGATGGAAAATAAGGAAATGCAAAACAGTAGAAACGAGGAATACTGGGAGCGGCTGGAGCTTATGATGGAACGGCTGGAGGAAATCCGAAGTGAGCATGCCGGAAGCATCGAAGAAGGGTATCAGGACTATTTTGTCCAGATGGCAGACCTTCTTTTAAACCTCTATGCCTTGACGCAGGCGGCTCTTGAGGGGAAACTGTCTGCCATGAGCGAAAAGGATGGAATCCGGTTAAACCGCCGGCTGTTTCTGGATCTGCAGGAACCGGATTACAAAGACAGCTATGCAAATCCTTCCTTTGCGGCAGAGAAGCTGGGAGAGGAGTTCGGACAGATTCTCTCTGTTGTAGACGCAAAGATTCACGGAATTTATCCCTACTGTATGGAGGGAGATATCCGTTTCCTGTGCATTTATGCAGAGCTTCTGGTGGAACTGTTTAACTGTTTTGAAAATCCAAAGGAGCTGAGGGGACAGGAACTGAAGGATATCCTGTATTCCTTTATGCACGATTACACGGAAATCTTTAACGAGGAAGCCATCACAAGGCTGCTGGATCCGGCAAAGGGACATCTCGCTTTTGACATTGTGATGGAGGCGGATCTGTCGGAGCCTTCCTATCTGTACCGGTATGGATTGTGCATCGGAGAGGATGAAAAGAAAACCGCTGTATTTTTATGGAAACTGCCACAGGAAGAAATTCAGTCCATGGCAGATGTTTTTACGGAAGGATACCGGATTGGGTTTGCCGCAAACGGCAAAGATATTTCTTTAAAATCTGTGGTGGAGATCCGTTATCCCATGGGTTTTGAACGCATGATACGGGCAGCAGTTTCCAATTTTGAAAAAATAGGGTTAAAGCCGGTGCTGAAGCCTTATTCTGTTACGCTGAACCGGCAGTACAGCTATGACCATAAGGAGGATGACTCCTTATGGCTGGATAAGGCCTTTGTGGAGCGCAGCCTTGAGGTGGATCGTCTGGTGTGGGAACAGCAGAAGAAACAGGCACCATTGTACGGAGGACCTGCGGTCATCGATGTATTCGGGCAGACCCCTTTTGCTCCGCAGCAGAAGAAAGAGCGCCTGCAATATAAAGAAAAGCAGCAGAAGCTGTCCGTGCATTTGCGAAGTGAGAAAAGCAGTCTCATCAATCGCTATATTCACGGGGAAGAGAGAAGCTTTACCATTATTGCTTTTCCGCTGCCCTCCATCGGGGAGCAGTTTGAAACGATATTTGAAGAAACCCTGCGGATTAACACGCTGGATTATACCCTGTACCGGGATATGCAGCAGAAGATTATTGAGGTTATGGATTCGGCGGACCGGGTTCACATTACCGGCAAAAACGGTAACTGCACAGACCTGTATGTGAAAATCTATCCCCTTACGGATTCGAAGAAGGAAACGGCCTTTGAAAACTGCGTGGCAGATGTGAATATTCCCGTGGGAGAGGTGTTTACCACGCCGGTACTGAAGGGAACGGAAGGGACACTTTTTGTGAGCCAGGTTTATCTCAATGACCTGCGTTTTGAAAACCTGAAGCTGGAGTTTGAGGAAGGACGGGTGGTTCGTTATTCCTGCACCAACTTTACATCGGAGGAGGAGAACCGGCGGTATATCGAGGACAACGTCCTTTTCCACCACAAAACATTGCCCATGGGCGAATTTGCCATCGGTACCAATACCACCGCCTATCGGATGGCAAGGCAATATGACATTTCAGATAAGCTGCCGATTCTCATCGCAGAGAAAACCGGTCCCCACTTTGCCGTGGGGGATACCTGCTACACCTATGACGAGGATCATATGACGTATAATCCGGATGGAAGAGCCATCGTGGCAAGGGACAATGAGATTTCCCTGCTTCGGAAAACGGATGTGTCACAGGCTTATTTTAACTGTCACACAGACATCACCATTCCTTACGATGAGTTAGACCGGATCACGGTGATCCGTAAGGATGGGACAACGGAGGATATTATCGCGGACGGACGGTTCGTGGTGCCGGGGACGGAGCCTTTGAATGAACCGCTGGAAGATATGTAACGGGCAGAAATCAATCCTGTATACAGGATATGAACTCTGAATATAGATGAAATATGTGAGGGAAAACATAAGGAGGAAACAAAAATGCCACAGGTAGGAATTGTAATGGGAAGTGACTCGGACCTTAAGGTCATGGCAAAAGCCGCAGAAATGCTGGAGGAACTGGGTATCGATTATGAGATGGCAATTATCTCAGCCCATCGTGAGCCCGATGAACTGATCCAGTGGGTAAGGGGCGCAGAGGAAAGAGGAGAAAAGGTATTGATCGCAGGAGCGGGAATGGCAGCAGCTCTTCCGGGCATGTGCGCAGCACTGTCTGCCCTGCCGGTTATCGGTGTACCTCTCGCAGGAAGCAAGCTGGACGGCATGGATGCCGTGTTCTCCATCATGCAGATGCCCCCGGGAATCCCGGTGGCTACCGTTGCCATTGACGGCGCCAAGAACGCAGCCATTCTTGCTGCAAAGATTTTAGCAGTAGGAGACGAAGAAATCCTGGCAAAGGTCAAGGATTACGCAAAGAATCTGGAGGAGCAGGTAAAAGCCAAGAACGCACGCCTTCAGGAAGTAGGTTATAAAAACTATTAATAACTAAAACTTCCCACATGGATTTCCCATCGCCCCCGCCTGCCACATGGATTCTCCGGAGATGGATAGAGGAATATTTCGCACAAATTGCGTAGATTTGTCAGGTATCGCATTTCGGCTCTAAGTTCGTGTACATTCGCCAGCTGAACACTTCAGGCGGATTCCAGGCCGGAAGTGTCCAGCTGTCGAATGAACGTAAATCTAAAAAGAGCCGAAATGCGATACCAGACAAATCAGCAATTTGATGCGAGTTCCGCTATCCATCCCCGGAGAATCCATGTGGCAGGCGGGGGCGATGGGAAATCCATGTGGGAAGTTTGAATTAATAATTGCTAAAATGCTGGAAAATATGATAAAATACAGGCAAATACGTTTTTAGGAGGAAAAATCAATGGATTACAAGAATTCCGGTGTGGATATTGAGGCTGGATACAAGTCAGTGGAGCTTATGAAGAAGTACGTACAGAATACAATGCGTCCGGAAGTATTGACCGGACTGGGCGGATTCTCCGGTGCTTTTTCTATGGAGTCATTTAAGAATATGGAGAAGCCTACACTGGTATCCGGAACGGACGGAGTTGGAACAAAGATTAAACTGGCATTCCTTTTAGACAAGCATGATACCATCGGAATTGACTGTGTGGCAATGTGCGTGAACGATATTGCCTGTGCAGGCGGTGAGCCATTATTTTTCTTAGATTATATTGCCTGTGGCAAAAATTATCCTGAGAAGATCGCTACCATCGTCAGCGGTGTGGCAGAGGGCTGTAAGCAGTCCGGCTGTGCACTGATCGGCGGCGAGACCGCAGAACATCCGGGACTGATGCCGGAGGATGAGTACGATCTGGCAGGCTTTGCCGTAGGAATCGTGGATGAGAAGGATATCATTACCGGTGCCGACCTTAAGGCAGATGATGTGCTGATCGGAATGGCAAGCTCCGGAGTTCATTCCAACGGATTTTCTCTGGTGCGTAAGATTTTCCGCATGAACGAAGAAACACTGAATACATATATTGATGAGCTGGGAACCACACTGGGCGAGGCACTTCTTGCACCAACCCGCATCTATGTGAAGGCATTAAAATCCATCAAGGATGCCGGTGTCCGTGTAAAAGCATGCAGCCACATCACGGGAGGCGGCTTCTATGAGAATGTTCCACGTATGCTTCCGGAGGGCAAGCATGCCGTGATCGAGAAGAACAGCTATCCGGTTCCTCCAATCTTTACCCTGATGGCACGTGAGGGCGATGTAGAAGAGCATATGATGTACAATACCTATAACATGGGTCTTGGTATGGTACTGGCAGTAGATCCTGCTGACGTGGATAAGACCATGGAAGCTATCAGGGCAGCCGGAGATACCCCATATATCGTAGGTAAGATCACAGAGGGAGAGAAAGGCGTAACATTATGCTAAAAATAGCAGTATGTGTATCCGGAGGCGGAACAAACCTGCAGGCCATCATGGATGCCATTGATAACGGAATCATCACAAACACACAGATTTCCGTTGTCATCAGCAACAATCCGGGAGCCTACGCCTTAGAGCGGGCAAAGAACCATGGCATAGAAGCCATCTGCATCAGCCCCAAGGATTATGAATCAAGAGAAGCCTTCAACGAGGACTTCCTGCGGCAGTTGGACAGCTATCAGGTAGATCTGGTAGTACTGGCGGGCTTCCTTGTAGTCATTCCGGAGCAGATGATCCAGAAATACAGAAACCGCATCATCAACATCCATCCGTCCTTAATCCCCTCCTTCTGCGGCAAAGGCTACTATGGCCTGAAGGTACACGAAGGAGCCCTGGCCCGCGGCGTCCGTGTCACCGGAGCTACCGTACACTTTGTAGACGAGGGAACCGACACCGGCCCCATCATCCTGCAGAAAGCCGTAGAAATAAAAGAGGGAGATACCCCGGAAATCTTACAGCGCCGCGTCATGGAGCAGGCCGAGTGGAAGATCCTTCCCTGCGCCATCGACCTGATCGCGAACGGTAAAGTCTCCGTAGTAGATGGTAAGGTACATATCTCGGATTAACTAGACATCGTAAAATAAGTTTGTTGACACAATACTTTTTGTGATGGTTATTAGATAGTACTGAGAAGAATATGCAATGTGCCTGCCCGCATTCACAACAAAAATAGGCAATCACTTCATACCCCCTCTGATGATTGCCGACCTAAAAGCGAGGAGAAAAAACATGAAAGTTCTTGTAGTAGGAAGCGGCGGCCGCGAGCACGCCATCGTTACAAGCGTGGCGAAGAGCCCACGTGTAGATAAAATATACTGTGCACCGGGAAACGCCGGAATCGCAGCCCTTGCAGAGTGCGTATCCATCGGTGCCATGGAATTTGACAAGCTGGTGGCTTTCGCCAAAGAGAAAGCCATCGATTTCACCATCGTAGGCATGGACGACCCATTGGTAGGCGGAATCGTTGACGTATTTGAGGCAGAGGGCCTTAAAGTATTCGGTCCCCGCAAAAACGCAGCCATTCTGGAGGGCTCCAAGGCCTTTTCCAAAGATCTGATGAAAAAATACCATATCCCCACAGCGGCATATGAGAACTTCACAGACCCACAGGAAGCCTTGAAATATCTTGAGACCGCAAAAATGCCTATCGTACTGAAGGCAGACGGCCTGGCGTTGGGAAAGGGTGTATTAATCTGTAATACCCTTGAGGAAGCAAAGGAAGGCGTCCACACCATCATGGAGGACAAGAAATTCGGAAACGCCGGAAATACTATGGTTATTGAAGAATTCATGACGGGGCGTGAAGTATCCGTTCTTTCCTTCGTGGATGGAAAGACTATCAAGATCATGTCCTCCGCACAGGATCATAAGCGTGCAAAGGACGGGGATCAGGGACTGAATACCGGTGGTATGGGTAATTTCTCTCCGAGTCCTTTCTACACCAAGGAAGTGGATGATTTCTGCCAGAAGTATATTTATCAGCCAACGGTAGATGCTATGGCTGCAGAGGGAAGACCATTTACCGGTGTGATCTTCTTCGGGCTGATGCTGACAGAGGATGGACCGAAGGTCTTAGAGTACAATGCCAGATTCGGTGATCCGGAGGCACAAGTGGTACTTCCCCGCATGAAAAACGATATTATAGATGTCATGGAGGCATGTGTGGAAGGAAAACTGGATAGCATAGATCTGCAGTTTGAGGATAATGCAGCTGTCTGTGTTGTACTGGCTTCCGATGGCTACCCGGTTGCCTATGAGAAGGGATTTCCGATTTCCGGAATGGAGAACTTCGATGGAAAAGATGACTACTTCTGTTTCCATGCAGGCACAAAGTTTGATGAGGATGGACGCATCGTTACAAACGGAGGCCGTGTTCTGGGCATTACCGCAACCGGAAAAGATTTAAAGGAAGCAAGAGCCAAAGCCTATGAGGCAACAGAATGGGTAGATTTTGACAATAAATATATGCGCCACGATATCGGAAAGGCAATTGATGAGGCATGAAAAAAGGTATCATTTTTGATATGGACGGAACCCTTTGGGATTCAGCGCCGGAGGTAGTGGCCTCCTGGAATGAGGTCATCCGTCAGAGCGACTATCAGAGAGAACCGCTGACGGCGGAAGATATGCAGTCTGTCATGGGAAAGACTATGGATGTGATTGCGGATATTCTTTTTGCTGACCTGCCGAAGGAAAAGCGTATGGAGCTTCTGGACCGGTGCGGGGAATATGAGAATGAGTATCTGCGGGAGCATGGGGGCACTTTGTACCCCAAGATCCGTCAGACCATGGAAGTACTGAAAAAGAAGTATCACTTATATATTGTCAGCAACTGTCAGGCCGGGTACATTGAGGCTTTTTTAGATCATTACAAGTTTCATGACCTGATCGAGGACATTGAGTGTTACGGCAATAATGATAAGTCCAAGGGAGAAAATATCGCCCTTTTGTACCAGAGAAATCAATTAGAGGATGCTGTATATGTAGGAGATATTCAGGGGGATTATGATTCCAGCAGACAGGCAGGGATCAAGTTTATTCATGCAGCCTACGGATTTGGTACGGTCAGTGAGGATGTACCGAAGGTTCATTCCTTTGAGGAACTGATTGAGGCAGCTGATAAGGTTTTAAATTGAATGATTGTGTAATTTGCAATGGGGATGGGGTTATGGATATCAATAAGAGGGAAGAAGAGAACAACAGCAAACTGTTACGAATGATCGTGGAACAGAATCGGGAAAAGATTCTGGAATATGATGTTGCATCTGACGAGGCATTTGTATACAAAATTGTGGATGGGCAGTTTGTGATGCTTTATCAGATTCCGGGTTATTTGAATAATAAACGAGCAGGGGAAGTTTTCATCACGCCGGAGGACAGGAAGAAGTACCAGAGAGCAATCCGCGCCTGTATGAAAAAGCCAACCCACACAGTGGTGGATGCTCATTTTTTAGAAAAGGGGAAAATACCGGAGTGGCATCGTTTCTATCTGGTAAGTGTTGCCGGCAGTGATGGCAGCGTTGAACGGATCGTTGGCCGTTTTCTTTCTGTTCATAAGGAAAAGGTGCAGAGTGAGAAGATTAAGAGACAGGCAGAACTTGACGTTCTCACGAATGTGTATAATCATATGTCCTTTGAGGAAATCTGTGAAAAATCCATCCGGGACTGTAAATCCAATGCCTTGTTTCTCATGATGGATATTGATGATTTCAAGATGATCAATGATACCCAGGGACACGCGGTGGGAGACCTGGTGTTAAGCCAGACCGGAGAGATCCTTGGTGATATGGTTCGTAACCGGGGCGTAGCAGGCCGGCTTGGTGGAGATGAGTTCGCAGCCTTTGTATGGAATTTCTCGGATCGCAGCGAGATGGAGGAATTCTGTGTGCGGTTGAGGAAGAGGCTGAAATCCATCATTTTTGACATGGAATACTGTGCATCCATGGGGGTGAGCATCCTGGGAAGCCGGGGCATGAGCTTTCAGGATCTGTATTACGAGGCAGATCAGGCGGTTTATGAAGCAAAGCGCAGAGGGAAAAACAGGATTATCTTCTATCAGGATGTGGAGCAGGAGATTGACCAGCAGGCGAAGAACAGCAGCTTACAGCCACTGACACCCATCGCAGGAAATGCCCAGGATATTTTAGAGCAGCTGCAGCAATGCCAGAATCTTATTGTTTCTGAAAGCTATGATAACGGGGTGCAGAGTGTGCTGTTTTCCCTTGTGGAGTTCTTCGATGCAGACAGTGTTTGTCTGTTTTATGGGGAAGCTGGGAAACTAGCTCATATCCGGGAAAGCCATAAAGAAAGCGCCATGGAGATGGCTTCCAAAATCAGAAAGATGTTTGACGGAGGAAAGCTGAAGCCTCTCATTGATCTTGTGGTAAATGCAGGAGAAGTCCGTGTGGAGAATGTCATTAGTTTTCAGGCGGAACACAGGCGGCTGTACGATTTCCTGACGGAAAGCCGGATCTGGTCTCTGGCCGCTTCGGCCATTCGGGAACAGGAGGAGCATACCTGTGTGCTTCTCGTCATTAATCCGAGAAGACATTCAAAGGAGACGGCGATCCTTCGCATGATAGAGTCCTGTCTGCTGCTTCGCATTCTGCACGATCATTTGACGGAGAAGCAGGAATACGACAGAACCCACGATAAGTTGACGGGGCTGTGGAACCGCGCAGTTTACACCCAGTGGACCGTGGAAAATAAAAACAACGTTTTTGAATCCTTCGGCGTGATCACAACGGATGTGATCCATCTGGCTGATATCAACAGGCAGTTTGGCTACATGAAGGGGAATAAGAAGCTGGTGGAAGTGGCAGATGTCCTGCAAAAGGTCTGCAGGGATTATCGGTGCTTCCGTTATGATGAGGATCAGATGTTAGTGGTCTGCCCGGATATCAGTAAGCAGGATATAGAACTTCTGGTCACTCAGGTAAGACGGGAGCTGGAAAACCTGGAAATTGGTGTTGCATTGGGATACAGCTGGAGTGTGCATCCACGGATCCGCGCTCAGATCACGGAGGCTGAGGTAGTCATGAACAATGATAAGCTCAAGCTGATGCATGGCTCCGAATTGATCAATCGAATGGAACAGAGCGTGATCGATGAAGTCACGGATCTGATGAACCGGGGACATTATCTGGTTTATCTGCAGCCGAAGGTAAACATCCATACCAGTCGGACGGAGGGTGCAGAGGCACTTGTCCGCCAGATCGATGACGAACTGGGAATTGTTGGACCCGGGGTATTTATCCCGATTCTGGAGCGCTATAATCTGGTGCATATGATTGACCTGTATGTGCTGGAGGAGGTGTTTAAGTACCAGCAGGAGCAGTTGCAGTGCGGGCACAGGATGATACCGATTTCCGTGAATTTCTCCAAGATGACCATTATGTATCCGGACCTTGTAAATCGGGTCAGAGAAATGACCGAAAAATACAGTATTTCCACGGGACTCATACATATTGAGGTGACAGAGACCATCGGTGACATGGATCATGTTGTCATCAAGGATGTGGCCAATAATCTGAAACAGCTTGGTTTCAGGCTTTCCATGGATGATTTTGGAAGCCACTATTCGAATCTGTCTGTTTTGATCCAGTATGATTTTGATTCGGCCAAGATTGATCGCTCTATGGTAATGGAGATTACCAAGAATCAGAAAAGCCGTATCGTGCTGGATTACATGACCAGCCTCATCAATGATCTTGGTATCCACTGTATTGTGGAGGGTATCGAGACCAAGGAACAGGTGGAGATCCTTAAGCAGACGAAGGCGGAGATGATTCAGGGATTTTATTTTGGCAAGCCGGTTCCTAAGGAAGAATTTTACGATGCCTTCATGAGAGAGAATGTGATGAAAGAGAGCGATACATAAATAATAAAAACTTCCCACACGGATTTTTCTGCGTATAAGGTAAGGAAAATACGCTACTGTTCACAGGTAGGTATTTTCGGAACCGAAAATACCGTATGAAAGTCTGCCGTTTGCAGTTTTGGACAATTTTGCATGCGGGAGCATTGCCCAAAACCGTTACAGTTCACATACCTGTGAACTGTAACGAAAATACAAATGCGCCGTGGCTGAATGCGTATTGCCTGCAGCAACTTATACGCAGTTCGGGATGCAGCCCAAGTGGCAAAAATAGGGTTAATGTATAAGTTTTGAATTTATACATTAGCTCTATTTTTATATCAAATTGTATTTTATAGTCAGCCCCAAACTTTTCTAAGCAGCGAATGAAAGGATACAAATAGATGAAAGCTCAATTCTAATTTGCCGAAATATCTTTCTAACTTTCCCTATTTTACAGGCTTTCCAGCTAAGTCGTTAGTGAAATGATATGTATTTTCCCTTATTTTTGCCCTTATGAGATAATCGTAAGGGAAATAAGGGAAAGTTTTATTTAGTCGTTGCCTGCCACTTTATCAAGTAACTTTGCGGATTCCCGTTTGGCTTTTCTCGTGGAGTGAGCGTAGACATTCATTGTGGTACTGACATCTGAGTGTCCTAACAGTTCCTGCACATCCTTTGGTGCTGCTCCATTTGCCAGAAGGTTGCTTGTATAGGTGTGTCGCAGCTGGTGAAAATGAAATCCTTCAAATCCATCCAGTTTCTGAGCAATCTTCCTGCAAACAATTCCTAACGTGCTTGGCAGTTCCAAACT
>ONEJ01000102.1 GCA_900316805.1 uncultured Lachnospiraceae bacterium | reverse complement strand
TAAAGTGTGAGTGCTCTAGGTCAGACTGCTGCCATTAGGCAGCGTATGCTAAATTATCTTCAGCGTTTAATTTTAATTGTGGAATTTGACGCATCCCCTGCGACTCGCTTCTCCAGCTTCATGATCCCTGTCGAAACCATTACTAGCCCCTGTTATGTTTTTGCGAAGCAAAAATATAACTCTTGCTTCCTCTGCAATGTTTTTGCGTAGCAAAAATATTGCCACGCGAACGCGCTTCGCCGCCAGGCGAACTTTCCATGCGCGTTTGCTTCCCGTTAGAAGCTCAAAAATCTTACAGATTCCTCACCTTAAAGTCTCTCTCCGCTTCCCGCTTCTGATCCTTCTTGGCGATATCCTGGCGCTTGTCGTAAAGCTTCTTACCTTTGGCCAGGGCAATCTGAACCTTCACAAGACTTCCCTTAAAGTATACCTCAACCGGAACGATGGTATAACCCTTCTGGGCAATTTTTCCGAGAAGTTTTTGAATCTCCTTCTTGTGCATCAGAAGTTTTCTGGGACGTAGAGGATCTTTGTTAAAGATGTTGCCCTTCTCATAGGGGCTGATATGCATACCGTACAGGATCACCTCTCCGTTCTCGATGTGGATGAAGGATTCCTTGATGCTGCATTTGCCCATGCGCATGGACTTCACTTCCGTCCCGGCCAGTGCGATTCCGGCTTCAAAGGTCTCTTCCAGAAAATAATCATGGTAAACCTTTTTATTATTGGCTATTAACTTTCTTGCCTGTTTCGCCATTTCGGCCTTCCCTCCGAATCTACCTTGCTTTTGTCTTGTAACAAATAGTTTATACGATTTCTAAAGAAAAATCAATAAACTCAAAGTTTAATTTCAAAAAAATTAGGAATCTATTCGTTACAGTTCACATACCTGTGAACTGTAACTCTATTCTGCCAGCGCAAAATCAATGGTGCGCAGCACCCGGTCGCAGTGCTCGACCCGGATCCGGATTTTCTGCCCCAGCTTGTACCGGCGGTTTGTGGCCTCTCCCACCAGCTCATAGGAATCCTCATAGAACCTGTAAAAATCATCAGTAAGCTCCGTGACCCGCACCAGACCTTCCACCGTATTGGGCAGTTCCACGAAAAATCCCCACTCAGTCACACCGGAAATCACACCCTCGAAAGTCTCCCCGATATGTTTCTCCATATACTGGACTTTTTTCAGCTTTACGGTCTCCCGCTCCGCCTCATCAGCCCGCCGTTCCATCTCGCTGGAGTGCTTTGCCACCTCCGGCAGAATGTGCGAATAATGCTCCATCCGTTTCTCATTCAGACGCCCGCGAAAGCTCTCCTTGATGATCCGGTGAATCTGCAGATCCGGGTAACGGCGGATGGGAGAAGTAAAATGGCAGTAGCAGTCGGCTGCCAGACCAAAATGTCCCGTGTTCTCCACCGTGTACTTTGCCTGTTTCATGGACCGCAGAGTCAGGCGGCTGATCAGCGGCTCCTCCTCGGTTCCATCAATCTTTAACAGCAGCTTCTGCAGTTCCTTGGGATGCACCTCATCCGCACCGATGTGCAATGTGTAACCAAAATTATTGATAAAGGTAGACAGCTTGTGGATTTTTTCCGAGTCGGGATTCTCATGGGTACGGTACACAAAAGGAACCTCCCGCCAGTAAAAATCGGCGGCCACCGTCTCGTTGGCGGCAAGCATGAAATCCTCAATCAATTTTGTGGCCACGTTCCTGTCATAGGGCTTAATATCCACCGGATTTCCGGCCTTGTCTAGAATTACCTTGGTCTCCGGGAAATCAAAATCGATGGAGCCCCGCTTCAAGCGCTTTTTCCTTAAAATGCCTGCGAGAACCGCCATCTGCTCAAACATGGGCACAAGGGTTTCATACTCTGCCATTACTTCCGGGTCATGTTCCTCCAGTATAT
Source organism: uncultured Lachnospiraceae bacterium (assembly GCA_900316805.1). GTDB lineage: Bacteria > Bacillota > Clostridia > Lachnospirales > Lachnospiraceae > Roseburia. The sequence goes on along the minus strand of ONEJ01000102.1, from coordinate 1,298 downwards.
TCTTCACATTGGCGTAGGACATCCGCCGGTTCACATTGATCACCGTCTCTGCGATGGTGTGGTCAATAATCTCGCCCTTGGGATTTACAGTCATAATGCAGCTCAATGCCAGCCGGTCCTCCCCCTGGTTTAAGGAACAGATACCATTGGAAAGTGCATGGGGCAGCATGGGAATTACACGGTCCACCAGATAGACGGAGGTTCCTCTCTTTAAGGCCTCCACATCCAGGGCACTGTGCTCCTGCACATAATTGGAAACATCCGCAATGTGCACCCCCAGAATATAATTGTCTCCATCCATGGTAAGGGAAACCGCATCATCCAGATCCTTGGCATCCTCCCCGTCAATGGTTACCATCTGCCAGTCCCTAAGATCCATGCGTCCTGCCATATCAGCTTCCGACACCGGCTTCGCCACATGCTCCACCTGAGCCATGATCTTCTCATCGAACTCCACCGGCAGACCATAGGCCCGCACCATGGAGAGAATGTCCACCCCCGGATCGTTGATATGGCCCAGAATCTCAACAACCTTTCCCTCGGGATTTTTATTGTTCTTCCCGTAGTCCGTGATCTCCACCACAACTTTATGGCCGCTGACCGCCCCCTTTGACCTTTCCCGGGGAATAAAAATATCGGAACCGAACTTCGGATTATCCGGCACCGCAAAGCCAAAGGTCTTGCTCTGCTCATAGGTACAGACCACCTGCTTCATCCCCCGCTCCACGATGCGAAGCACGCTTCCCTCTCTTCTGCGGCCTCCTGTCCGGGGCGAAACGGAAATCTCTACCGTATCCATATGCATGGCACCATGAACCTCGGACTCCGGGATAAAAACATCTTCGCTCTCCCCCGGAATCGTAACGAAACCAAAACCCTTGGGGTGGGAGGAAAAAGTACCCGTAAATTTCTTTATTTCAGACTTTGCATACTTTCCCCGTTTGGAACATTCGATGCGCCCCTCCGCCATCAAATCTGCCAGGATCCGCTCCAGCTGGGGCCGCTGTTCCTTTGTAACCCCAAGGACAATGGCCAGTTCCTTGATCTTCATGGGAAGATACAAATCATCGCACATCAGATCATATACTGTTTTTTTCCTTTTCTCATATTTCTCGTCCATGTTTTTCTCCTGTACCTAGTACACTGAATAATAAGTAATTGATACATATGAGCAGTCTGCGATTCCGATAGCACATGCCAAAAAGCCTAGGCGTAGCCCGCTACGCCTTCGTTTTTTGACATGCACTCTCGAAACCGCATCCTCGCTCAATGTAGCAATTACTTAGTATTCAGTGTAC
>ONEJ01000103.1 GCA_900316805.1 uncultured Lachnospiraceae bacterium | reverse complement strand
GCTGAATACATAAGGGCTTATAGCTCAGCCGGTTAGAGCGCACGCCTGATAAGCGTGAGGTCGGTGGTTCGAGTCCACTTAAGCCCATTTCATCTCGACGTCGTACAGAAATTTGTACGACGTTTTTTGCTACAAAGTTTTGCGCTCATGGGACCAGAGCTCAGGATGGTCATCATATTGGGCGTTGATCCAGTCCACGATCTCCTTTTTGCCCTCTTCGGAAAAGGGAGCTGTTTTTTCCGTCTTTTTACTGTCCTCCGTAAGGTCAAAGATTTTGGGGCCGGGCCAGACCCAGGCATGGAATACAGCATCGCCTTCCTCCGGGGCCTCACGGCGGATGAGGAAACGCATTCCGTTGATCCAGCCGGTGTAGGTTGTCTTTTTATAATAGTTGAGATTCAGTACTTCATCGTAAGTCAACATGGGAATTCCTCGCTTTGTTTTGGTGTTTTTATCATATCACAAATAGGTGGTAAAGGTAAGCGGATTAGTTGACAAAATGGCGTAAATAGGTATAATTACCTAGTGTTCAAGGAAAATAAAAATAGAATCTTATTTTATATTGGGAGGAAATCATGGCAACAGGTTATTTACAGGAATTTCTGCCGGATCTGGAGGCGTTCCGGACAAAAACCATGCAGTTTCACAATGGAGAGATGACCGTGCCGGAGTACAAGGGATTTTCCGGTGGATATGGAAGCTACGCCCAGCGGGGCGGCAAAAAACATATGCTGCGTCTTCGAATCGCCGGCGGAAGGCTGACGAAGGAAAAACTGGCATTTGTCTGCGAGTCGATTCGAAAATACGGCATTGATACGGTTAAGCTTACTACCTGTCAGTCCATTCAGTTCCACAACCTAGAGGCAGAGGATCTGTGTGTGCTGATTGAGGAAGCCTGGAAGGCTGGGATGATCTCCCGCGGCGGCGGTGGGGATTTCCCGAGAAATGTGATGGCATCTCCGCTGTCCGGCGTCGAGGCAGGTGAATATTTCGATGTTCAGCCTTATGCTGAGGCGATGGCAGAGTACCTGATGCAGTTTATCCATGGGGTGAAGTTCCCGCGGAAACTGAAGGTTGCTTTTTCCAATTCGCCGAAAAATGAAACCCATGCTACTTTCCGTGACCTGGGTTTTGTGGCAAATCCGGATCACACCTTTGATGTATACGCGGCAGGTGGACTGGGCAACCGGCCCGCACTGGGAGTGAAAGTGGCAGAGCATGTTGCACCGGAGCAGATCTGCTATTATGCAAAGGCTATGGTGGACACCTTTGTTACCTATGGAAATTATGAGAACCGCGGCCGGGCCAGAACCCGCTTTATGCAGGAGACCCTTGGAAAAGAGGGATTTGTGACCGCTTACCGGGAAAAGCTTGCAGAAGCCATGAAAGGAGAAGATCTTACTATTTCCGTGGGGGATCATCCTGTGGACAAGGCCGGAACAAAGGATCGTCTGACCCACAGACGTATTGTGCCCCAGAAGCAGGCGGGGCTTTACAGCGTATTCTATCAGCCCATTGGTGGAATGATAGCACCGGAGAAGTTCTTCCGGCTGGAGGAAGCGATCCGGGATATGGATCAGGTGGAGATTCGTCTGACACCGGAAGAGGGTATGTATCTCATTAACTGCAATTCGAAAGAAGCGCAGGAACTGATTGCCATTACTGAGGATGGAGCCAACACACTGTTTGAGACCTCTGTTGCCTGTGTGGGCAATGCCATCTGTCAGGTGGGAGTGCGGGATTCCCAGGAAGTGTTGCGGATGTGTGTGGAGGCTGTCCGGAAAGAGAATTTTGCGGATGGTGTTCTGCCGAAAATTCATATCAGCGGCTGTCCGTCCTCCTGTTCTGCCCATCAGACGGGAACCATCGGCTTCCGCGGCGCGGTAAAGCAGTCACCGGATGGTCCGCTTCCGGCCTGTGCTCTTTTTGTTGGAGGCTGTTCTTCTCAGGGCAAAGAGGTGATTTCCGAGGCCGGAAAGTCCATGGTATTAGAGGACATTCCGAAGTTTCTGGTGGAGCTGGGCAGGATGATAGCGGATGACCATGAAACCTATGATACCTGGTCAGTGAAGAACCATGATAAGCTGGAGGCGCTGATCGAAAAGTATACGGCATAGAGCAGGTGGGATGATGTTTGGAAAAAAGGACGACATGGATCGACTGAAGGATGCGCTGGCCGCAACCGGCGCTGACATGAATCAGTTTCGCAGCTGGCAGAAACTGTATGATAAGAGAAACCGGCAAATGGAGCCGGTTCAAACAAGATACCAGCAGGCAAGGCAGTGTGCCGAGCAGGCCATGACGGATGCAGGACGGCTTGAGGCGCTTCTGACCGGTGGGACACAGACGGACCCGGGGGCTGTCTCGCTGTTGCTGAAGGATCTGAAAAGACTGCAGAACCGGTTTGACCATGAGTTCCTGGTAAGTAAAGAGGATCAGGAACTGCATTCCACCTATGATGCGATCCTTCGGATGGGAGCAGGGGCTGTGGAGGATTCCTCCCAGCGTCTGATTTTCCAGAGCGAGATTGAGAATCTGATGGTGCTGCTGGGGGAAAATCTGGAAAAGGAAGCGGTGGATCCGGGAAAACTCGGCTTTTTCTACCTGAACCATAGGGATGAGGAACTGGCAGAGCTTCCACCGGCAGAACGTTTTCAACGGGTGAATGATATTTACGAGAGGGAGTTTCTTATGCCCATCCGCCAGATGGTGGAGGATGCCCTGTGGAAAGCGGATGAAGAGAGAAAGACATTTCAGGGCAACAGCGACCGGAAAAGCGCCCGTTTTTTGGAGGCAATCGCAATCCTTCCGGAGAAAACCGCAGAGGAAGAGGATGTGCAGGAACGGGCAGCAAGAGTGCTTTCGGAAGTGTTACATATATGATTTTGTCGTTTATGGGCCAATCGTGGAAAGAAGGGGGAAACAAAATGCAGCGACGACCACAGAGCGGACAGATTTACAGGCATTTCAAAAATAAACTTTATCAGGTGATTACCATTGCAAAGCATTCAGAAACGGGGGAGGAGCTGGTAATTTACCAGGCACTCTACGGAGATTACCGTGTCTATGCCAGAGAACTTTCCATGTTTGTCAGTGAGGTGGATCATGAGAAGTATCCGCTGGTAACGCAGAAATACCGGTTTGAACTGGTAAACCCGGAGGGAGAGACCGAAGAGCCGGCAGTTTCTTCGGCATACGATGAGGGGATGTGCCAAAGGGTCCCTGAAAACGAAATCTCTGGTGCAAATGAGAAAAAGTTTTCCGACGGCATGGAACGGAAGCTTTTTGTGAAAAAAGATGATGCAGGAGAGCGTTGTGGAAGTGATATTTGCAGAAAAGATAAAGCCTCTTCTGAAAAAGCAGAGGAGGACGCGCAGATGGAGGGGGTTCACCCGAAACTGATGGATTTTCTTGAAGCGGACACATGCGAAGAACGTTATAAGATTCTTTCCACCATGGGAGATATTGTTACGGATTCCATGATTGACACCATGGCCGTGGTAATGGATGTGGTGATTCCCGAGGGACAGTTGGAGGATCGCTATGATGACCTGAAGCGGGTGATCCGTACCAGACAGCAGTATGAAAATGCCAGCCGGCTGCGTTAGCAGTTCCGCTGGCTTAAAGTGCTGTTGTGGTATTTTCCGGAGCCGGTGACATCTTCGCCGAACCACTCCGGTGGCTGGAAGGCACCAGCCTCTTCTACATTTTCAAATTCCACTTCTACCAGAGTCAGGGGGGCAAGTTCGCCTTCAAAGACATCCAGCTCCGCAGTCAGTCTGTCTGTTAAGGGAATCAGATATCTGGTTTTTTCAATCAGACGTCCGTCGATTTTGGGCAGCAGATGCTGGTAGGCCTCTTTTGTGAGGGGCAGATTGTATTCTTCCCGGACCATGAGCCCTTTCCCCTTATAAGTTAAGTAATAGTCCTCGTTGGAGCGGCGGATACGTACTACAGGAGCCGTGCACAGGTAGCCCTGTGCGATTTTTTTGCTTTCATACTTTTCCAGGTTCTCCGGTAGTTTGTTTACCAGAAATTTTCGTTCGATTTCCATCAGATGTTCTCTCCTTCTTGTAAAATTTTTTATCCAACAGGTAAAATGCAGTTATGGGCGGCAGGAACGTATTTTTTGCATACGCCCACATTTTTTCAGTTTTTATGATGAAGGCTTTTTTCGTGGGAGTATAGAGAAAAATGTGTTTCTACTGCCCCATATTAATGTGTTAATATCTGGAATTCATTCTTGCTTGTTTCTGTCTTCCTCAGTATATATTATGCTGGAAAAAATCACAAGATATGCTATACTGAAAGATGATTTCTAACGGATATTTATTAGATACTTTAAAAAGAAAGGAGCCCTAAAATGAGCAAATTAGGAATTTTTATGGCAGACGGCTGCGAGGAAATCGAAGGTCTGACTGTTGTGGATATTGTAAGGCGTGCAAAGCTTGATATCGACACCATTTCCATTACCGGGAAAAAAGAGGTAACCAGTTCTCACAATGTGACGTTTTTGACAGACACTACGGCGGAGGAGGCGGATTTCTCTGCTTATGATGGAATTGTCCTGCCGGGCGGTATGCCGGGAACTATCCATCTGGGAGAGCATGACATCGTGAACCGGGTGATCAAAGAATTTGCAGCAGAGGGAAAACTGGTAGCGGCCATCTGTGCGGCACCAAGTGTGCTGGGACAGGCAGGAATTCTGGAAGGAAAACGTGCCACCTGCCATCCGGGATTTGAGGACAAGCTTCTGGGAGCAAATGTGGAGTTTGAGCCGGTGGTACGCGATGGCAATGTGATCACCAGCCGGGGCATGGGGACGGCCATTCCCTTTGCGCTTCAAATTGTCCGCTATTTTCTCGATGATGGGACAGTGGAGCATGTGAAGGCTGGACTGGTTTATGAATCATAACTTTTTTTGGGAATTGCCATAGAAATATGACAGAGGAGGTTTTTTATGGTGAAAAAGTTATTTGGGGTTACTTTATCAATTTTAATAATGTGGATAATCGTTAAGAAGCCGCCCCACCCGCAGATTCTGCGGGTGCGACGGCCTCTCTTATATTGAGCTAAGCTTATTTCATCTGCTCTTCCTGCTTCATGATCATCTTCTTGACCATCTCTCCACCAATGGAGCCGGCCTGCTTGGAAGTAAGGTCACCATTGTAGCCATCCTTTAATGGTACACCGAGCTCGCTTGCAACCTCTTCCTTGAAACGCTTCATTGCGTCCTTAGCCTCCGGTACGGCCATACGGTTAGAACCGGATGTGTTGTTTGATGTCATAATTTTCACCTCCTTATTGGTATATGCCGGAATTGTATTCCGGTTTGCACATAGGAAAAATGTTTTCTTATGTGTCTGAGAATATTGTAGCCAGAAAAAATGAAAATATGTTGGAGTAACCTTGACAATTATTTCCTAATTTCCTGTTTCGATAAAAAAAACTCTTGGCAAACCGATACTGCTTGTGCTATAATGCTTTAATGACTGTAGTGGTCGCAGTATGCCTGTTTTCCGGCCATATACAGATAGAATGAATGTACATGGATGATAGATATTTAAGGAGGAAACAGTTACAATGAGTGTACAGGTTGAAAATTTAGAGAAGAATATGGCGAAGCTTACCATCGAAGTTCCGGCAGAGGAACTGGAGAAGGCAATTGAGGCTGTTTACAGAAAGCAGAAGAATCAGATCAGCATCCCGGGATTCCGTAAAGGAAAGGTTCCGAGAGCCATGATCGAGAAGATGTATGGTGCAGGCATATTCTACGAGGATGCAGCCAACGCCCTGATGCAGCAGAATTATCCGACAGCAGTGGATGAGAGCGGAATCGATATCGTATCCCGCCCGACAGTTGACATTGTCCAGATTGAGCAGGGCAAGCCGTTTATCTTTACTGCAGAGGTTGCTGTTAAGCCGGAAGTAACACTCGGAAAATATATGGGAGTTACCGTAACAAAGGCAGATACATCTGTATCTGACGAGGAAGTAGATGCAGCTCTTGAGGAGGAGCGCAATAACAATGCAAGAATCATCACCGTTACCGACAGACCGGTGGCTGAGGGAGATACCGCAGTGATCGATTTCGAGGGATTTGTGGATGGTGTTGCTTTTGAAGGCGGCAAGGGAGAGAATCATCCGTTAGAGATTGGTTCCCATTCCTTTATTGACAACTTTGAAGAGCAGCTGATTGGCAAGAATGCAGGAGAGGATGTAGAGGTTAATGTCACTTTCCCGGAGCAGTACCAGGCAGCAGAGCTTGCAGGGAAGCCGGCCGTATTTAAGGTAAAGATCAACGAAATCAAGACGAAGGAACTTCCGGAACTGGATGATGAGTTTGCACAGGATGTTTCTGATTTTGATACTCTTGCGGAATATAAGGACAGCTTAAAGAAGGAACTTGAGGAGCAGAAGAAGACCGAGGCAAGACGTGCCCAGGAGGATGAGGCCATCCAGAAGATCATCGACAAGTCCAAGATGGATATTCCGGAGGCAATGATCGATACCCAGTGTGAAACCATGATCGATGAGTTTGCACAGAGAATCGCCCAGAGTGGTCTTTCCATGGAGCAGTACCTGCAGTTCTCCGGCACCACGATGGATGGCATGAAGGAGCAGGTTCGTCCGGAAGCCCTGACCCGTATCCAGAGCAGTCTTGTTCTTGAGCAGATTGCCAAGGAGGAGAATATCGAGGTTTCTGATGAGGACGTTGATGCTGACATCGAAAAGATGGCAGCAAGCTACGGCATGGAGGCTGATAAGCTGAAGGAACTTATGGGAGATGCCCAGAGAAAGTCCCTGAAGAAGGAGCTTGCACTTTCCAAGGCTGCAGACCTCATCATGGAAAATGTGAAGGAGAGAGCTAAGGCAAAGAGCAAGAAGGATGCAGAAGCAGAGACAGAAGAATAATTGCCGTTTCTTTTCTTAAGAAATTACAGACTGGTCCGGAGGAGGTATACCGGGCCGGTCTTTTCCCGTCTTTTGGCCTGCAGACCGGACGGTTACATGAAATAAATAGATGGAGGCGTATTTCATATGAGTTTAGTACCTTATGTCATTGAACAGACCAGCAGAGGTGAGCGGAATTATGATATTTATTCCCGCCTGTTGAAGGATAGAATTATTTTCCTTGGTGAGGAAGTGAACGAAACTACCGCAAGTCTTACGGTGGCACAGCTTCTTTTCCTGGAATCTGAGGATCCCAACAAAGACATTCAGCTTTATATCAATTCTCCGGGAGGCATGGTTACAGCAGGTATGGCTATCTACGATACGATGCAGTATATCAAGTGTGATGTCTCAACGATCTGCATCGGCCTGGCAGCCAGCATGGGTGCTTTTCTGCTGGCCGGAGGGACAAAGGGCAAGCGTTTTGCACTTCCAAATTCGGAGATCATGATCCATCAGCCCTCTGGTGGAGCAAAGGGACAGGCAACCGAGATTGAGATCGCTGCTGAGAACATTCTGAAGACCAAGAGACGTCTGAATGAGATCCTTGCAGCAAACACCGGCAAGCCGTATGACGTGATTGCAGCAGATACGGAGAGAGATCACTATATGTCTGCGGAGGAAGCGGCAGAATACGGATTGATCGATGGTGTGATTACGAAGAGATAAAATCTGGCAGAACCAGATGAAGTACCTCCGGCATGCCGCCGGAGGTATTCTTATACACAGGGCAGCCCACAGATGATACAGGGGCTGATGTTCAGGAAAAGGAGAGAAGACAATGGCAGGAAAGAATGATGGAAAGATTCGCTGCTCCTTCTGTGGAAAGACACAGGATCAGGTAGGCAGGATGATTTCCGGCCCCAATGGAGCATATATCTGTGATGAGTGCGTGGATATCTGTGCGGAGATCATTGAAGAAGAAAATTTAGAAGAACAGGGCGTGACCTCTGCCAAGGAGGAGATCAACCTTTTGAAGCCGGAGGAACTGAAGGCATTTCTGGATGATTATGTCATCGGACAGGATCAGGCAAAGAAGGTTCTTTCTGTTGCAGTTTACAATCATTACAAGAGAGTTCTTGCCGGAAATGATCTGGGAGTGGAACTGCAGAAGAGCAATATCCTGATGCTGGGACCTACCGGTTCCGGAAAAACACTTCTGGCCCAGACTTTGGCGAGGGTGATTAATGTTCCTTTTGCCATCGCGGATGCAACGACACTGACGGAGGCCGGTTACGTGGGCGAGGACGTGGAGAATATTCTTCTGAAGCTGATTCAGGCAGCAGATTATGATATTGAGCGGGCCCAGCACGGAATCGTTTACATTGATGAGATTGACAAGATTACGAAGAAATCAGAAAATGTGTCCATTACCAGGGATGTTTCCGGAGAAGGTGTGCAGCAGGCGCTGCTTAAGATTCTGGAGGGAACAGTGGCATCTGTTCCGCCGCAGGGAGGAAGAAAACACCCGCAGCAGGAACTGATCCCCATTGATACAACGAATATTCTGTTTATCTGCGGGGGTGCCTTTGACGGCCTTGAGAAGATCGTGGAGGCTCGTATGGATGCTTCCGCCATCGGTTTTAATGCAGAGGTTCGCTCTAAATCAGATATCAATGTGGGGGATGCTTTCAAGAAGGCACTGCCTCAGGATTTTGTGAAATTTGGTCTGATTCCGGAGTTTATCGGCCGTGTGCCTATCACGGTTTCGCTGGATTCTCTGGATCGGGAGGCACTGATCCGGATTTTGAAGGAGCCGAAGAATTCCCTGATCAAGCAGTACACGAAGCTGTTAGAGCTGGATGGTGTCGGACTGGAATTTGATGACAGTGCAGTGGAAGCAATCGCAGATAAGGCATTGGAGCGCAAGACAGGAGCAAGAGGACTTCGCGCCATCATGGAGGCTGTTATGCTGGATCTTATGTATCGTGTTCCATCGGATGAATCCATCAGCCGTTGTGTCGTAGACAAAGAGATGGTGGAGAGAAATCTGGAACTGGATGGCAAAGAAATCCTTGGGATTGAAGAAGACCAGACAGGAAGCAGAAAAGAAGAGCTTGCGTCTTAGTAATATAGGAGCGGATACAAGTGGAAGATAAATGTTTACTGACACCTGCGGTGGCCCTTAGGGGAATCACGATTCTGCCGGGGATGGTGGCACACTTTGATATCAGCAGATCAAGATCGATCCGGGCTGTGGAGACAGCCATTCAGGAAAACCAGCAGATATTTCTTGTGACACAGAAGAATGTGGATAAGGATGAGCCTCATGGGGAAGACCTCTATCAGGTGGGAATTCTTGCGGATATCAAGCAGGTGATGAAATTACAAAATGATATTGTCCGTGTTCTTGTGGAAGGGGTCTGCCGGGCAGAAATCTATGAGATTGCACAGGAAGAACCCTATTTACAGGTGCGGGTAATCGCTTATGATCAGGAAGAGGAACTGCCGCAGCAGGCGCAGGAAGCCATGGTGCTCGGCGTCCGTGAGACCTTTGCTAAGTACGCGGCAGTCCGTGGAAAAATCGGACAGGATGTGCTGCGTCAGGTAGAAGAGACCATAGATCTGGTGAAGCTTCTGGATTATGTGGGAAATAATCTACCGGTTCATTATTCGAAAAAGCAGAAGATTCTTGAGGCGCTGAATCTGACGGCCCGCTACGAGGTGCTGATGGCAATGCTGCTTCAGGAGATTGAGGTTCTGGCCATCAAAAACGATCTGCAGCAGAAGGTCAAAGCTCGGGTGGATAAGCACCAGAAAGAGTATGTGCTTCGGGAGCAGATGGCGCAGATCAAGGAAGAACTGGGGGAGACGGATACGGATTCCGATGCCGATGAGTACCGGAAGAAGGTGCAGAATCTGGAGGCACCGGACTCTGTGAAGGAGCGGATTCTTAAGGAAATCAAGCGCTTTCAGGGAATCAGTGCCAATTCTTCAGAGAGTACGGTAAGCCGTGGTTATATCGAGACCCTGCTGGAGCTTCCCTGGGACAAAAGCTCGAAAGACAACAAGGATCTCTCCCATGCAGAGAAGATTCTTAATGAGGATCACTACGGACTGGAAAAAGTCAAGGAGCGTGTGCTGGAATTTCTGGCAGTGCGCAATCTTACCGGCAAGGGAGAAAGCCCCATCATTTGTCTGGTGGGACCACCGGGAACCGGTAAGACCAGTATTGCAAGATCCATTGCAAGGGCACTGGATAAAAAAAATGTGCGTATTTCCCTGGGTGGTGTAAGGGATGAGGCAGAGATCCGGGGCCACAGAAGAACCTATGTGGGCGCCATGCCGGGGCGCATCGTGGCCGGACTTAAGAGCGCCGGTGTCAAGAATCCATTGATGCTTCTGGATGAGATCGACAAGATGAGCAGTGATTACAAGGGGGATACGGCTTCCGCTATGCTGGAGGTTCTGGACGGGGAGCAGAACTGCCGTTTCCGGGATCATTATGTAGAACTGCCGGTAGATCTGTCGGAAGTGCTGTTTCTGGCAAGTGCCAATTCCATGCAGGACATTCCGGCTCCGCTGCTGGATCGTATGGAAATCATTGAGGTCAGCGGTTACACGGAAAATGAGAAGCTCCATATCGCGAAGGAGCATCTGTTAACGAAACAGTATGAGAAGAACGGGATTCAGAAAGACCAGCTTAAGATTACCGATAAAGCACTGAAAAATGTCATTTCTTTCTACACAAGGGAGGCCGGAGTCCGGGATCTGGAGCGTAAGATTGCACAGATCTGCCGGAAGAGTGCCCGTAAGCTCTATGAGGAAGAGACAAAGAAGGTGCGGGTTTCCGGGACAAATCTGGAAGAATTTCTGGGGAAACCCAAGTACCGCAAGGATCAGAAGAACAAATTGGATGAGGTGGGCATTGTCCGCGGTCTGGCATGGACCAGCGTGGGTGGTGTGACCCTGGAGATAGAAGTCAATGTGATGCCCGGAAAAGGAGAACTGGTACTGACCGGAAAGCTGGGGGATGTGATGAAGGAGTCTGCCCAGGCGGGAATCAGCTACATTCGTTCCATCAGTGAGAAATATGATATAACCCCGGCGTTTTTTAAGGAAAATGACATTCATATCCATATTCCGGAGGGGGCAGTTCCAAAGGACGGCCCATCAGCGGGAATTACCATGGCTCTGGCTATGCTCTCCGCGGTGACCAATACACCGGTGCGGGCGGACATTGCCATGACGGGAGAGATTACACTGCGGGGCAGGGTGCTGCCGATTGGCGGTCTGAAGGAGAAACTTCTCGCTGCGAAGAATGCAGGAATGCATACAGTATGTATCCCCAAGGACAATGAGATGGATCTTACAGAATTTTCAGAGGAGATTACCGGAGGGATGGAAATCATTCCGGTGGAGCATATGGATCAGGTTATAAAAGTGGCTTTTGGAGGACACAATGATCATTAAAAGCGTAAATTTGGAGACGGTGTGCGGAATTACCAGCACGATTCCGGATAATATCTACGATGAGGTAGCCTTTGCAGGCAAATCCAACGTGGGAAAATCCTCTCTCATCAATACACTGATGAACCGGAAGTCATTGGCCCGCACTTCCTCCCAGCCGGGAAAGACCCAGACCATCAATTTTTACAATATCAATGACGCTTTGTATCTGGTGGATCTTCCGGGATATGGATACGCCACTGCCGGCGAGGAAATCAAGGCGAAATGGGGGCAGATGATCGAGCATTATCTGCATACCTCCAAGCGGCTGAAGGCAGTATTTCTTCTGATCGACATTCGCCATGAGCCATCGGAAAACGATATTCTGATGTACGACTGGATGCTTCATCAGGGATTTGCGCCCATCATCATTGCAACAAAGGCAGATAAGCTGAAGAAGAGCCAACTGCAGCAGCATATCGATACCATCTGCTCGGTGTTGCCGGTGGAACCGGGAACCATTGTGATTCCTTTCTCCGCAGAAACCAAGGAGGGTCGGGAGGAAATCTGGGATCTTATCGTATCCCTGACAGAACTTCCGGAGGAAGCCATGGTTTCCAATAAGAAAATTCGGCAGATACAGAAGGAAACTTTGCAGGAACAGCAGGGACGGAAACCACGTTGGAAAAAGACAGACCGGTCTGTGGCAAAAAAGACCATGAAAAAGCAGCAAGCAAAAAAGAACGCCGGAGGAAAAAAGAAATCCGGCAGAAAGTGATGCTGACATGAGAAAGAAATATCTGTTTGTCCTGGTGATGCTCCTGGTGATCACTTTCACAGGAATGGGGCTGACTGCCCTGTATGTGCAAAGAACCGGGAATCAGGAACAGGAAGAAAAAATATCGGTTGTGACATCTTTTTATCCCATGTATGTCGCAGCGTTAAATGTTGTGGGGGATGTGGATGCCGTACAGCTGACTAATCTGAGTGAACCCCAGACGGGATGTCTGCATGATTTCCAGCTTACGCCGGAGGACATGAAGCTGCTCAGTACGGCAGATGTGTTTGTGATTAACGGAGGAGGCATTGAATCCTTTATGGAGGAGGTGGCCTCCTCATATCCGTCTCTCCAGATAGTAGAAGCCTGTGAAGGCATCGTCCTTCTGCAGGAGGAGGACGAGGAAAACGCCCACGCGTGGATGAGCGTGGCAGATTATGAAGAGCAGGTAAGGAACATTGCCAGGGGACTTTCCAAGGCAGATCCAGCTCACGAAGAGCAGTATCAGAGCAATGCGGGGGATTACTGCGGCAGACTGGAGAGTTTAAAGGAGCGCCAGCAGGCGGTCTGTGAAACTGCCCGGGGACAGAATGTTATTCTTTTTCATGAAGCTTATGCTTATGTGGCAGAGGATTACGGATTAACCGTCAGCTGTGTTCTGGATCTCGATGAGGAGCGGCAGGTAAGTGCGGGAGAAGTCTCGGAGGTTTTGACGGCCATAGAAAGGGATCATGTGAACTATATTCTGGCGGAGAAGCGTTATGGACAGAGTATGGGGGATACCATGGAGCGGGAGTCTGATGTCAGGGTGATTTATCTGGATCCCTTAAACCGGGGCGATTATGACAGAGACAGCTATCTGGACGGCATGTCAGAGAATATCAGATTATTGGAGCAGTGTTTTGGCATGTAAAGCTTGTAGGAAGCGCTTTGCATAGGACAGAGTCTTAAAAGAAGGAGTGCGAGGATGAGAAAGATTATTTCTCCCTGTGGATTTCATTGTATCAAAGTGAATCATCTGGGAGTCCGCTTTAATGAGCAGACGGTGTTGGAGGATGTGAACCTGCATGTCCACTGCGGCTCCTTTCATGCCATTATCGGAAAGAATGGTGCCGGAAAATCCACACTGATCCGGGCCATGCTGGACGATATTCCCCACACGGGCAGTATCGAATTTAAGGATACGAAGGATGGCAAAATGCAGAGGCTGAAGATCGGCTATGTCCCCCAGAGCGTCAATATCGAGAAAAATACACCGGTCAGTGTATACGATCTTCTGGCAAGCTACGAGTCCCGTTGTCCGGTATTTTTGCCGAAAAACCGCAGGCTGTATGAGAAAATCAGGGAAAGCCTTCGAATCTTTGAGGCAGAGGAGCTGATTGACAGGCAGGTGTGCAATCTTTCCGGAGGGCAGCTGCAGCGGGTGCTTTTATCCCTTGCCATTATGGATGAACCGAACCTTCTGCTATTGGATGAACCGGTATCCGGCATCGACCAAAATGGTATGGAACGTTTCTACAAGACCATGGATTATCTGAAAAAGCATTATGATCTTGCCATCATACTGATCTCCCATGATCTGGAGTATGTGGCGAAATATGCGGATCATGTGGTGCTTTTGGATCAGACGGTCTTAAAGCAGGGAACTCCCAGAGAAGTATTTGAAAGTAAGGAATTCGCTTCTGTTTTTTCGGTGGGAGATAAGGATTCCTGGATCAGAGAGGAGAGGGACAATGATTAACTGGACCTCCTGGCTGGATTATGGTTTTATGAGAAATGCGCTGGCTGGGATTCTTATTATTACGCCGCTGTTTGGGCTGTTAGGAACCATGATCGTCAATAAGAAAATGGCATATTTTTCCGATGCACTGGGACATTCTGCCCTGACAGGCATCGCGGTGGGGGTTGTATTCGGCGTGACGGATACCAATTTGTCCATGGTGCTGTTTGCGGTGGTTTTTGCCCTTCTGCTGAACTGGATCGGAAGCAAGAGTACGGCTTCCACCGACACCATCATCTCCGTTTTTTCTTCCTGCTCGGTAGCTATCGGACTGGCAATTTTGTCCAGAGGAGGCAATTTCAGCAAGTACTCGGGACTTCTGGTGGGTGATGTACTGAGCATTACCAACCGGGAAATCGTCTATTTGCTGGTAATTTTTGTGGTGACTGTTATTTTCTGGCTGCTCTGCTTTAACTGGCTCAATGCAATCTGCATTCACCGGGCGCTGGCTGGCAGCAAGCGGATTCCGGTACGCTTGATGGACAATATTTTCGCTGTTCTGGTGGCGTTAATTGTGATGCTGTCTATCAAATGGGTGGGAATTCTCATCATCAATGCACTGCTGATCCTGCCGGCAGCCTCCAGTCGGAATATTTCTGTAAATATGCGGGAGTATCACCTTTTTTCCGTGATTTTTTCCCTGTTTTCCGGTGTGCTTGGACTTATTTTGTCTTACTATACCAATGTTGCCACCGGTCCCATGATCGTGATCATTGCTTCTGTCATTTATTTTTCTACTTATATTTTTGGACGCAGGTGCAAAAACTAGGGGAAGAGTCCTGTTTCGGTTCTGTGATTTGACGGATGGTCTCTTGTATGGTACAATTGATGTATACAAAATACAGAGGAAGAGACAATGGATGAGATAACACTGAAGGCACTTGCAAAAATTAATCTGGGACTGGATGTGGTAAGACGCCGCGAGGATGGTTACCATGAAGTTCGTATGGTCATGCAGACATTGCATCTGTATGATAAGCTGGTTCTTAAGAAGCGTACCACGCCGGGGATTCAGATACGGACGAATCTTTCTTTTCTCCCTGTGAATGAAAACAATTTAGTCTATCGGGCGGGAATGCTTCTGATGGATGAATTTGGCATCAAAGAAGGGGTGTTGGTGCAGCTGGAAAAACGGATTCCGGTGGCTGCCGGAATGGCCGGGGGAAGTACCGATGCCGCCGCCATGCTGTATGGGATGAATCAGATGTTTGGGCTTCGCTTATCCAAGAAGGAACTGATGGAGCGGGGCGTGAAGATCGGGGCAGATGTGCCCTACTGTATCATGCGGGGAACCGCACTGGCAGAGGGGATCGGGGAGAAACTGAAACCGGTTGCTCCCATGATCAAGTGTCCCGTGCTGATTGCCAAGCCGGCGATTTCGGTGTCCACGAAATTTGTATACCAGAACCTGAAGCTGGATGAGACAACGGTTCATCCGGATATCGATGCGCTTCTTTCGGATCTGGAAAAGCAGGATTTTGACGCTCTGTGTCGGGACATGGGGAATATTCTGGAAACAGTGACAATTCCCAATTACCCCATCATTGATAAGATTAAGGAGTGTATGCTTGCCTCCGGGGCAGCGGCTGCCATGATGAGCGGCAGCGGGCCTACTGTATTCGGCCTGTTTCGGGACGAGGAAACGGCAAGGCAGGCACGGGAGGATATGAAGAAAGCCGGCCTGGCCAGACAGGTGTATCTCACGTCGATTTACAATAACAGGTGCAAAAGAGGAGGTATACATGACTGATGATTTGACTTTAAACATGGATGCATATCTGCCCCTTCGGGATGTGGTATTTAATACTCTCCGGGAGGCTATTTTAAGAGGTGACCTTAGACCGGGGGAGCGGCTGATGGAGCTGCAGCTTGCCGCAAAGCTTGGGGTGAGCCGTACCCCCATCCGGGAGGCTATCCGGATGCTGGAGCAGGAGGGACTTGCGGTGACCATGCCAAGAAAAGGGGCAGAGGTGGCAGGCATGACCCTGAAGGATATGGAGGATGCCCTTGAAATCCGGGAGGCACTGGATGATCTGGCGGTTCGTATCGCCTGTGACAAAATTACCGATGAGCAGCTGAAGCATCTGACGGATGTGAAGGAGCAGTTTGAGCAGAGTACCAAGACAGGCGATGTAAAGAAGATCGCCCATGCCGATGTGAATTTCCATGACGTCATTTACGAGGCTACGGGGAATGTGAAGCTGGTTACGATATTGAGCAACCTCCGGGAGCAGGTCTATCGTTACAGGGTGGAGTATATCAAGAACCCGAAGAATTATCCGACTCTGATCGCGGAGCACGAGGCCATTGTGGAGGGACTCAGAAGGCATGACAAGCAGTTGGCGACCCTTGCCATGCAGGAGCATGTGAGAAACCAGGCCACGGCGGTGAAGGATTTGATCCAGAGACAGGAGCAGGGGTAAGGGTACTAGGCATGGGAAATACAAAGGAGCTTCGCCGGAACGTGTGTTTCCCGTACCTGTTTTTTGTGTATCGGGGAGGCAGGTATATTTTTTTCTATATGGGACATCTTAAGGACAGGATTTACCTGTCTTTTTTTATTGAATTAGGAAGGAATGCTATGGAGGAGAAAACAAAAATCTCAAATCATATAGATGAGAATATCAGGGCGTATCAGGCACTTTTCAAGAATTGTGATGATATCAAGATGCGCACCATGCTGATCGGCAAGAGAAAATGTTTTCTTGCCTATATTGAGGTGGCGGTCAGCAATATGCTGGTGGAAAATACAGCTCTGGGGCGGCTTCTTGCAGCACTGGGAGAGGTGGATGAAAGTGAAATCAATCAGGTACTTTCTGATAACGCTATGGGAATCTCGGACGTGACGCCCTATGATTATGTGGAGGATGCGGCTCAGGGAATGTTGACGGGGGATGCGGTTCTCTTTGTAGATGGATTTGATCATGCCCTGAAAATTGCAGATAAGGGTTATCCGGGAATGCCGGTGAAGGAGCCGGATTCCGAGAAGGTGATCCGGGGCTCCAAGGAAGGCTTTACCGATTCCATCAAGACCAACACGGCTCTGATCCGGAAGCGGATCCGTTCAACCCGGGTAAAGGTGCAGGAGGTGAAGGAGGGACTCCGCTCCCACACCTCGGTGGATCTCGTCTATATGGAGGATCTGGCCTATCCGTCGGTCATTGAAGAGATCAAACAAAGGCTGGAGTACTATGAGATTGACGGGGTTTTAGACAGCGGAATTATTGAGCAGCTGGCAGAGAAAAAGTGGTATTCGCCTTTTCCACAGTTTCAGACAACCCAGCGCCCGGACCGGGCAGCCTTTGCGATTCTGGAAGGGCGGGTGGTGCTGCTTTGCGACAATTCGCCATCTGCTCTTATTCTGCCAACAGATTTTAATTCTTTCTTAAAGACCAGTGATGACTATTACAACCGGTTCGGGGTGGCGACCTTTGCCAGAATCCTGCGGTATCTGGCGGCTTTTTTCTCTATGGCACTGCCGGGGTTGTATCTGGCGGTAACAATTTTTCACACACAGATTCTGCCTACACCGCTTTTACTTTCCTTCTGGGAGGCCAGAATCGGTGTGCCTTTTCCGGCGGCGCTGGAGGTGATCCTTATGGAATTGTCCTTCGAGCTGCTGCGGGAGGCGGGGGTTCGGCTGCCGGGAGCCATGGGAAATACCATTGGAATCGTGGGAGGGCTCATTATCGGACAGGCGGCGGTGGATGCCAACCTGGTAAGCCCTATTGTGGTAATCGTGGTTGCCTTTACAGCGTTGTGCTCCTTTTCCATTCCCAATGAAGAGTTTGCCTTTGCCTTCCGGCTGCTGAAGTTCTATATGATCCTGATGGCGGCATGGCTCGGCTATTTTGGTTTCCTGCTGGGGTTGTTTACCATACTGATCCATCTGTCGCGGCTGGAAAGCTTTGGAATTCCGTATCTTATGCCCTTTGTGGGAGCGGATCTGTCTGACTATGAGGACGAGAGGGATTCCATCTGGCGGGCCCCCATGCGCTGGATGCGAAGGCGTCCCATCTATGCCAACAGCAATCAGCGGGTGCGGTTGAAACGTGTGAAGCCCGGGAAATGAGAATCCCCTTGGGATGCAATTGCGTGGGACTTAATGATATGCTTGGGAGGTGAAAGGCGAATGTTTTCGGATAATGATCAGATTTCAATCCGGCAGGTGTTTCGACTGTTTGTGTTTGATTTTGTTGGGGGAAGTACGTTGGTGCTGCCTGCCAGGCTGGCGGCTTTGACAGGAGTGGATGGACTGCTTTGTATTGCCCTTGGAGGGGGAATTGCAAGCCTGTATCTTTTCTACATTGGAAAGGTGATAAAGGGGATGGATACGGATTTTCTCACATTTATGCAGTATTCCCTTCCCCGGTGGCTGACAAAAAGCATCCTGTTTCTTTTGACGTTACACTGTATTCTGGTGGCGGGGTATGGGGCATATATTTTTGCAGATGTAATGAAGATTGGACTGGTTGCGGGGGAACATTACAGCCTGATCCTTGCTCTGATTCTGCTGGTGGCGGCCTACGCTGTTTACGGCGGCGTGGAGAGTCGGGCGAGAGTGTATGAGGTTTTGTTCTGGATCCTTTTTGTGCCGCTTTTTCTTATGCTGCTTCTGGCCTTGCGGGATGTGGGGCTTTCCAATCTGACGCCGGTTTTTACCTCTTCCCTGTCCGCTGTGGGAAAGGGGAGTCTGCTGGTGCTTTTTTGCCTGATGCCGCTGTTTCTTGTGCTTTTTTTCCCGGCTTATGTTGGGAAGGAGAAGAGGAAAAAAATGGTGGCTTCGGTGTTTGCTGCCCTGTGGTTTGCCCTGGGGGTCATGGCGATTCTCTATGTGATTCTGGTGGGAAAGTTTGGAACGGCGTCTCTTGCCTCCATGGAGTATCCGGCAATAACACTGATGAGCAGCATTGAACTTCGGGGGAGCTTTCTGAAGAGGTTTGATGCCTTTATGATCGGCATGTGGTTTTTTACTTTGTTTGCACTGGTGAATGTCTTTTTATTTTATGGGAAACTGTTTTTGCAGAAGCTGTTTGGCTGTAGAGCCCGGGGAACCCGGGGAGCCGGCTTTGTTGCGGTTCTTCTACTGGTGTATGCTGCGGCGATGCTTTTTCGGCTGGAAGGCAGTAAAGCCTTTTTCACCAACTATATGAGATGGTTTGCCATGCCCTTTATGGTAATTCTTCCGGCAGCAGTGCCTGCGTGGGGGAAACCGGCGGGAAGTACCAAGGGAAGATAAATCTCGGTTTACATCCCAAACATGTTTTGAAAATGAGACAGGATGTGATGTGGAAAAGGAAAGGGGAATCAGCGTGAAATCAGATCAATTTTCAACTTCATTACATGCAGCAGTTCTTTTGGGAATGCTGTTTTGTGCATGTGTTTTCTGCGGCTGCAGTGCCACGCAGCTGGAGGAACGTAATTTTCCGATGGTGGCTGCGGTAGACCACAGGGATGGAACGTTTGTGTTTGCCTATGGGTTTCCGTCTCTCAGCCAGAAGGACAACACGGATCTTGAGGAGGCAAAGGTCAATGTGCCCATGACGACGGGGATTTCTTTTGCGGAATGTCTTGCGTCCTACGAGGGGCAGATGAGCCGGAAGGCAGACTGCAGCCATCTGAAGGTTCTGGTGCTGGGCGAAAAGCTTTTGCAGGATGAGCCGGCTTTTTACGATATGCTGGATACGCTGGCTGATTCGGAACTCTACCCCCGCAATACCTACGTGTGCGTGGCAGAGGATGTCTCCGCATTGTTTGAAACGGAAGAGAACCTGCCTCAGGATCTGGGCACTTATCTTGAGCAGTTCTTGCAGAATCATGAGTCAGACCGCCAGATTTGTCTTGAGAATCTGGGAAAGCTTCTGGACGAGCGGAAGAACCGGCGGGAAGCGGTGGAACTGCCGTATCTTTCAGTGGTGGATGGGGCAATTGTATTGGAGGGTTCGGTGGAGGTGGAGTTTCGGTGAGTAAGGAGGGAGTTGGCATTTCCAGAGACTTTTACTCTATGCGCCCAAAGCCTGATGCCACGGAAACGCCTCCAAGGTCAGAAATGGGCGCTTGGAGGGGGTTTTTATGAACCGAAAATTTTTCCTGGGCGTATAGGAAAAAAGTTCTGCTACCGTCCATATGGAACTGTGAGAAGAAAAATGAATAAACCAGATCAAACAGGGAATGCTCCTACTATCAAATAAAACAGGAGCGTATCAAAATGGCATACATAACATCAAAGTTGATTCAGAAATTAAAAGAAAACGGAAATTCAACTGGAAAAATCATTGTTATTCTTACGGTCTTCGTGTTGGTGGCGGCAACGGCCTTTGGCATGCATAGGCAGCAAAAAAATAATGATCCCCTTCAGCCCCGGATTGCCCAAAAGATCCTACGGTTTCATATTCTTGCCAACAGCGACAGTGACGTGGATCAGAATGTGAAGAAAAGGGTAAGGGATGCGGTAGGGCAGATGCTGGAGCCGAAGCTGGCGGCAGCCAAGGGACTGTCTGACACAGAGCGGATCGTAGAGGAAAACATGGAGGAAATCGTGGCGACAGCGGAGCGGACTCTGGAGGAAAATGGATTTTCCTATGGGGCCAGTGCAAGGCTTGCCAGGGTGGATTTCCCGGTGAAGACCTATGGTAATTATACCTTTCCGGCAGGAAATTATGAGGCGCTGCAGGTGTCATTGGGAAAGGGGGAGGGCCACAACTGGTGGTGCGTGCTCTATCCTAACATGTGTTTTCAGGGGAGCGTCTATGAGATCGTAGATGAAAAGACTGACGAAAAGCTGCGGCAGGTGCTGACCCAGGAAGAATATCAGGATGTCTTTGATTCCGGCAATATGAAGATTCGTTGTAAATTCCTTGAATATTTCTGGTAAAACAGGTATCATAATGTGTACACGACAAATCATGGAAGAGGATGACACACATCTTTGGTAAATGAAAAGATAGAGGAATAAGAAAATGACAAAAGATATTTTACTTTCGATCCGGGGACTCCAGATTACGGAGGACAGTCAGCAGGATACCGTGGAGATGATCTCTCCGGGAGAATACTATTTTCGAAATGGAAAGCATTATTTCCTGTATGAGGAAGCGGAAGAGGGAAAGCAGGAGATTACCAAAAATATCATAAAGGTCAGTGACGATTATATGGAGGTCACCAAAAAGGGCGTTGTGAACGTTCACATGATTTTTGAGAAAAATAAGAAAAATGTGACTTATTATAATACACCCTTTGGAAGTCTACTGATCGGAATTGACGCCTACCGGGTGGATGTCACACAGACACCGGACGAGATCAGCGCGTATGTGGAGTATGCTCTGGAGGTCAACAATGAACACCTTGCCAATTGCCGGATCCGAATGAAGGCCCGTTCCCGGGGAGAAGGGGAATTTCATTTGATGTAAGGCGTGTGAAAGATAAAAAAGCTGCCGCTTGAAGCGACAGCTTTTTGTGTGCCATGTCTATTTCTTTTTCTTTGAGGACTTGTCCGCTTGGGATTTCTCTGCCTGAAGCTGGGCGCTGGCCTCGTTGTACTTGGCCTGTAGCTTGGCGCGGAAGCCCTTTTTCTTTTGCTGGGGCTTCTCCAATGGTCCTCTAAGTCCGCGGACGGATGTGATGTACAGTCCGCTGACGGTTGCCTTGACTTCCTTCTTTACCGGGATGTCATCGAAGATCTGCTCATCGGCGATCATGGACATGACTCTCGGTCCAATCTTGGCCTTGACGATGGGGAGTTTGGAACGGCGCATCAGCTTCGGTGTCTGCTCAACAACCTGAGCCGGAAGACCGGCATCCTTAAGCCGCATTCGCTTTTTGTCAATGATCAGCATGGTGACTGTCTGGGCAGCAGCGGCAAGCTGCTCGTCCTGTTCTTCTTTCTTCTTCTGTGCTTTCTTTCCAACAAAGTACAGTACGATCATGATGGCAATCAGAACTGCCAGAATGATCAATGAGATAATAAGTGGTTTGCTCACGGTGGATTCCTCCTGTTTTTACTGACAAACATTGTAACAAAGTTTATTTGAAAAATCAACGTGAATATGATATCATTTGTATTTTTTCGGGATCTATGGTATGTTTAATTCGTTAAGTCGCAAAAGGAAGTGACTGGGAAGGAAATAAGAAAATGAAAAAAAGAACAATAGCAATTTTACTTTGTATGACAACAGTCCTGGCCTTTGCCGGATGCGGTAAGAGCCAGCCGGGAGATACACAGGGAACTGAGGCGGCAGAAGAAACCTACAATGGTCCCTCCAGCGCACAGATGGATATTGACCTGGAAAAGCAGGTGACAAAGCTTGCTGATTATGATGGGATTGACGTGACTATTACCGGAGACTATGAGGTGACAGAGGATCAGGTGGAGGAATATGCGTTAAACCTGCTGCCCTATTACGGAATCACCGGTATTGAGGTCGAGGACCGGGATACCGTAGAGGACGGCGATTATGTCAAGGTGGATTACACCGGTTATCACAAGGGAGAAGCCTTCGAGGGCGGTGCTGCAGAGGATGTGATGCTGGATGTTGCAAACAACATGGATGTGGCCAGCCAGACAGGCTTTATTGAGGGCTTTACCGATGGCCTTAAGGGAGCTAAGGTAGGGGACGAGGTAAGTTCCGATGTGACTTTTCCGGAGGAGTATCCCCAGAATGAGGATCTGGCGGGAGAACTGACCACCTTCAAATTCAATGTGAAGGGCATTTACGAGCCGGTGACACTGGAGAAACTGACGGATGAGATGGTTGCCGAGGCCTTTGCCGAGGAGGATTTAAAGACTAAGGAGGAACTGCTGGAATCTGTGAAGGATGCGCTGACAAGCCAGGCAGAGAATACAAAGAATCAGGATACTGTAAGTGCCGTGGAGGATTATATGCTGGAGAACAGCCAGGCAGATGTCCCGGAGGATTATCTGAATGCAAGACTTTCTGAGTATCAGCAGCAGTTTGTGGATCAGTACTGCAGTGGGACACAGTCTCTGGAGGATTATCTGATTGCCAACGGAACAACTCTTGCGGACCAGCAGAAATCCTGGAAGAGCACTTTGGAGAAACAAATCAAGGTGGAGTTCTTATTCGGAAGGATTGCGGACCTTGAGAAGATTGAGGTGGATGAGGACGATTTTTCTCAGTTTGTGAATTATCTCATCAGCTCCGGCGCCAGCCAGATGACCACGGAGGATGAGGTATACGAGTACTACGGCTGTGGCAGCAAAGAGAATGGTAAGAAGTCGCTCCGACAGCTGTATCGTGTCAACAGAGCCATTTCCCATGTGGTAGAAAATGCCAATGTAACGGTAGATAAATAGGAATGGTTTTCTGATTTTCTGCATATGTATTCTATAAATGAAGGAGTTCCTTAAGGGGGTCTGGGTGGAAAATCAGATAGAAGAAAAGAAAGAACAAAAGAGCCGGGGCCCGGGAAAAGGGGCTTTCGGCTTTTTGTTTTCGGGGGCTTTTCTGGCAGCGGTACTGGCGGCAGCAGGATTGCTTTTTTGGTGGGCATGGGTTTCCTTCCGGATGAGGTATTCCGCAGAGTTTATCCGGGTCGGACTCATATGTCTTTATATTTTTCCCTGCATGCTGGGGGGACGTCTGTTGTGCCTGGGACAGCATTCGTTTCTTCCTCTCTGGGGTGCCGTTCTTGGATGTTTTTTTTACGGACTTTTGTGTTTGTGCAGTCTGCTGGTAAAGGGGGAGGCGTACTCTTATGATTCACTGGAATGGACGACACCGCTTTTGTGCATTCTAAGTGGAATCGCGGGGACAATTCGCACCCATGGTGGACGGAAGGAGAAAAAAAGGTGTAAGTAAGTGCTACTGTTCACGGGTAGGTATTTTCGGTACCGAAAATACCGTATGAAAGTCTGCCGTTCGCAGTTTAGGGCAATTTTTCATGCGAAGCATTGCCCTAACAAGTAAGTAGGAAATCAGTACGATTTTCTTAAAAAATGTTTGCATATTTGCATGGCTGTGTTATAATAGCAAAGATAGACGGGATTTTCCCAAAAACAGACGAAGGAGAGAATACCATGAAGCATGTAAAGACCTTAAATACAAGAAAGTTACAGAACACAATTAAGAAGGGTGGATGCGGCGAGTGCCAGACTTCCTGCCAGTCCGCATGCAAGACATCCTGCACCGTTGGTAACCAGAAATGTGAGAATTGTCAGTAATCTTTAGATTACTGACATATTGAACAAGACCGCGTGCCCTGCGCGCGGTCTTTGTCATGTTAGAGAAAGAGAGGAAATATTGTAGTGGTTCATGAGTTTAAGAACAACGGCTATGATATTGTCTTAGATGTAAACTCCGGTGCTATTCACGTGGTGGATGATGTTACCTACGATGTGATTGGTATGTATGAGGAGCATACAAGGGATGAGATTCTCCGGGAACTTTCGGAGCGTTATCCCCAGACAGAGGTTGAGGAAGCAATTGATGAGGTACAGCAGCTCAAGGAGAACGGAGAACTGTTCACAGAGGATGTGTATGAAAGCCATATCACGGACTTTAAAAAGCGTCCCACTGTGGTGAAGGCACTTTGCCTGCATATTGCCCATGACTGCAACCTTGCCTGTCAGTATTGCTTTGCGGAGGAAGGCGAATATCATGGAAGAAGGGCGTTGATGTCCTACGAAACCGGTAAGCAGGCATTGGATTTTCTCATTGCCAATTCCGGAAACCGCAGAAATCTTGAGGTGGATTTCTTCGGCGGAGAGCCGCTTCTTAATTTTGACGTGGTGAAGCAACTGGTGGCTTATGGCCGTGAGCAGGAGAAGCTTCATGACAAGCATTTCCGTTTTACTCTTACGACAAACGGTGTGCTGTTAAATGACGACATTATGGAATTTGCCAACCGGGAAATGGATAATGTGGTGCTGAGTATAGATGGCCGCAAGGAAGTTCATGACAGAATGCGTCCATTTCGAAATGGAACCGGCAGTTATGATCTGATCGTTCCGAAGTTCCAGAAGTTTGCAGAGAGCCGCAATCAGGACAAGTATTATGTCCGCGGAACCTTTACCCATTTTAATACAGATTTTTCCAAAGATGTTTTGCATCTGGCAGATCTGGGATTTAAGCAGATCTCCGTGGAGCCGGTGGTGGCTCAGCCAACGGATGCCTATGCACTGACAGAGGAGGATCTGCCGGTTCTCTTTGAAGAGTATGATAAGCTGGCTGCGGAGATGGTTCGCAGAAAGAAGGAGGGAAAGGCCTTTAATTTCTTTCATTTCATGATTGATCTGGAGGGCGGCCCTTGTGTATATAAGCGTTTGTCCGGATGTGGCTCCGGAACGGAGTATCTTGCAGTAACTCCATGGGGAGACCTTTATCCCTGCCACCAGTTTGTTGGAAATGAAGATTTCCTGATGGGAAATGTGTGGGATGGAGTGAAGAACGAAGAACTTCGCGATGAATTCAAGTGCTGCAACGTCTATGCGAAAGAAAAATGCAGAAACTGTTTTGCACGGTTTTACTGTAGTGGCGGATGTGCCGCCAACTCTTACAATTTCCATGGAAGCATCACAGATGCCTATGATCTGGGCTGTGAGCTCCAGAAGAAGCGTATTGAGTGTGCGATTATGATAAAAGCTGCGGAAGCAGAAAATTAAAGAATAGGAAGGAAACAAAGATGAAAAAAAGTAAGGGAGTCGTTATCATCGCGGTGATCATGGCCTGTCTGATTGGTCTTGGATATTACACCACCACGATTGTGTCAACGACAAGCACAAGTCAGGCAAAGACTGACAACAAGGAAAAGTCCCAGGGTATTAAGCTGGGTCTTGATCTTTCCGGTGGTGTGTCCATTACCTATCGTATTGTGGACAAGAACCCCTCCAAGGAAGATGTCAACGATACTGTGGCAAAGCTGGAAGAACGTGCCGAGAGTTATAGTACCGAGTATGCGGTATATCCGGTAGGAGACGACCGGATTACTGTTGAAATCCCTGGTGTCTATGATGCCAATAAGGTGCTGGAGGATCTGGGAAGCCCGGGATCTTTATACTTTATTACGCAGAAGGGATCCGATGGGACGGATAACTACAGCATTGGAGAAGACGGAGAGTATCAGCTGAACAAGGATATTGATACCTTGCAGCAGGATGGCTCTATTCTCTTTGATGGAAATGCAGTGAAGTCTGCAAATGCAGCGTATAACCAGGATCAGAGCACAGGATCCAAGGATCCGGTTGTGCAGCTGGTATTTAACAGTGATGCAGCAGAAATTTTTGGCGATGCAACAACAAAGGCTTATGCCAACAAGGAATCTATTGGTATTTATTATGATGATCATTTCATCAGTGTACCATCGGTAAAAAGTGCAATTACCGATGGACAGTGTGTGATTGAGGGACAGGCAGATTACGAGGAAGCAGAACAGCTTGCCACATTTATCCGTGTTGGTGCCATCAACTTAAAACTTGAGGAGATGGAGTCCAGCGTTGTTGGTGCACAGCTCGGTGGAAAGGCTCTTTCTTCCAGCGTGAAGGCAGCTGTCATTGGTCTGATTCTTGTGATGCTGTTTATGATCGTCTGCTACGGACTTTCCGGTGTGGTTGCATCTCTTGGTCTTGCAATTTATACAACACTGGTAGTATCTTTGATCTACCTGTTTGAGATTACATTGACACTGCCGGGTATCGCGGGTGTTATCCTTGGTATCGGTATGGCGGTGGATGCTAATGTCATCATTATCTCCCGTATGCGCGAGGAGGTTGCCAGTGGCAAATCTGTACTTATCTCTATCAAGGACGGTTATAAGAAGGCTATGTCAGCCATCATTGATGGTAACGTAACCACCTTTATTGCGGCTCTTGTACTGATGTGGCTGGGCTCCGGTACTGTTAAGGGATTTGCTTATACCTTGATGATTTCCATCCTTGTGTCTGTATTTACTGCACTGGTAATTTCCAGATTTCTTAATCTGGCACTGTATGGTGTAGGATTGAAGAGTGAGAAGTGGTATGGCCGTGCAAAAGAACATAAGACCATTGATTTTATCAAGCATCGCTGGGTGTATTTTATCGTTTCACTTGTTGTGATTGCAGCAGGATTTGTAGGAATGATCGCTTACAGTGCATCCGGAAACCGTGCACTGAATTTCAGTCTGGAATTCATGGGTGGAACTTCCATCACAGCGGACTTTGGCAAGGATTATACTGTTGAAGAGGTTGAGGAGAAAATCGTACCTGAGGTGGCGTCTGTTATTGGGGATAATGCGATCCAGGCAAGTACCGTATCCGGAAGCAATAACGTAACCATTAAGACAAAGACATTGTCTCTTGAGGAGCGTGAGTCTGTCAGCAATATGCTTGTGGACAAGTTTGGCGTGGATGAGTCTTCAGTCGAGAGTCAGAGTATCGGATCAACGATTAGTGGTGAGATGAGAAAGAACGCAATCCTTGCAGTCATTGTTGCCTGCATCTTCATGCTGTTCTACATCTGGTTCCGTTTCAAGGATATCAGGTTTGCAGGAAGTGCCATCGTCGCGTTAGTTCATGATGTGCTTGTTATGCTGACTGCATACGCACTGACCCGTATTTCTGTGGGCAATACCTTTATTGCATGTATGCTGACCATCGTTGGATATTCCATCAACGATACCATCGTTATTTTCGACCGTATCCGCGAGAATATGGCAAGCATGAGAAAACAGACACCGGAGACTTTAGCAGAGGTTGCCAACCGTTCTCTGACACAGACACTGACAAGATCTATCAATACATCCATCACCACCATCATCATGGTGCTGCTGTTATTCATTCTGGGTGTATCTTCTATCCGTGAGTTTGCGTTACCGCTCATGGTTGGTCTCATCAGTGGTACTTATTCTTCCATCTTTATTGCCGCAAACCTGTGGTATGTGATGAAGCTTCATCTCGGTAAGAATCGTCTGGTGAAGAAGAATGCCGGAAAGAAGAAAAAATAAATAGAATAAATCACTTATATCGAAATACAGACAGGGTGCTGCTTGGCAGTGCCCTGTTTTTTTGCTATAATCTTGGCATGTACAAGATCAATGAGAAGGAAAACAAAGAACGATATACGCTTTTGGTGCCCGCCATGCTGGATGCTCATTTCCCTCTACTTCAGTATGCCTTTTATTCTAAGAATTATCACCCGGTCATTCTTGAAAATGAGGAGGGGGTAGTGGATGTAGGTCTTCGTTATGTGAATAACGATATGTGTTACCCCTCAATCCTTAACATCGGACAGATGATTACCGCGCTGCAGAGTGGGGCTTATAATCTGAGCCGGACCAGGGTACTGATGTCCACCGCCGGAGATGCCTGCAGAGGCTCCAATTATACAGGGGCACTGCGCCGGGCACTGAATGAGTATAACCGGATTAAGATGCTGATCGATAATCCGCTGTAAGTGGTTACAGCACAGGGCGAAATGCCATGATGTGGCTTTTTATTGTCGTTTTCAGGACTTGAATTCAAAAGTGTGAGGGCAGCGTATGATGATTGGGCACGACTTCGAAAACAGGAAAGCTGTATGGGATGATTGAGTTGGGAAGGAAGAAATTTAGAAATGTGGAGAGAAATATTAATCGGATATCTGCTGATTGCAAATCTGGTGGGCTTTGCAATGATGGGAATCGATAAACGCAGAGCCATAAAGCATGCCTGGCGGATCCCGGAGAAAATACTTTTTCTGGCAAGTCTGCTGGGGGGGAGTATTGGAACCTGGGTGGGGATGTATGCGTACCGCCACAAGACAAAGCACTGGTATTTTGTGGTGGGAATGCCGGCGATTCTGGTTGTCCAGGTGGCTGTTTATTTCCTTGTGAAATGGTGATTATCATATGATAACGAAATCCATGCGGGAAGTTTTAATTAAAAAGTAATGGATTGTTCCGAAGTGAATTTCTGTATCTTGGAAGAGAAGATAATCCTGCCATGGGCTATCGGGCGATTCGAATCTGCCTGAGCAGGGAATTATGATTGAGACTCCGGCAGCCGTTGTGAAATGGGAATCGATGAACTTTCTGTATCACCATCAATGGTACTGCCGATTCGCAAACGGATCCGCGAAATCTTGTAAAAAGGAGAACAGGAAATGATTTATACGGTAACATTCAATCCATCCCTTGATTATATTGTTGGGGTGGATGACTTTGAAACAGGAAAAGTGAACAGAACCTCAGAAGAGGTTATTTTCCCAGGTGGAAAAGGGATCAATGTATCAATCGTGTTACATAATCTGGGAATTGACAGTACAGCACTTGGGTTTGTTGCCGGATTTACCGGACAGGAAATTGAACGGAATGTTGTAAGCTTTGGCATTGCAAGCAGGTTTATTCGGATCCAGCAGGGGATATCCAGAGTGAATGTCAAGCTCCGCAATCTGTCAGAGAATGGAAAGGGCGAGAAAAAACTCCTCGAAGAGACGGAAATCAATGGCAAGGGCCCTATGATCTCACAGGAAGAACTGGAGGAATTTTATAAGCAGCTGGATCTGCTTACGAAAGGGGATGTTCTTATCCTTGCCGGAAGCATTCCAGCCGTTCTGCCGGCAACCATTTATCGGGATATCATGGACCGGTTAAGTAAAAGAGAAGTTATGATCGTCGTAGACGCAACCAATGATTTACTGGTCAATGTTCTGGAATATCATCCGTTTTTGATCAAACCGAATAATTTTGAGCTGGGTGAGATTTTTGACGTGACGATTAAGGACAAGCAGGACGTTATTTTCTACGGGAAAAAGCTTCAGGAGATGGGAGCGCGGAATGTGTTAGTTTCCATGGCTGGTGAAGGAGCGGTGCTTGTAGCAGAAGATGGAACAACCTATCAGGGCAAAGCACCGGAAGGTAAGGTGAAAAATTCTGTGGGAGCGGGGGATTCCATGGTGGCAGGATTTGTCTATGGATATTTGACAGAAAAATCCTACGAGAAGGCATTTTACTATGGAGTGTGTACGGGCAGTGCAAGCACTTTTTCGGAGAAACTGGCTACAAAACAGGAAGTCGAAGATTTATTAAAAATATACTTAATGGAAAGAAATTGATAGAGGTACCGGTATCTGATGGTATCAGCAAAGCGGAGCAATTGATTAATCGTGCCATGGCCGGAAAGGCTTCCGTTTATCATGGAAATGGCGCATCTGTTTCGAAAGAAGTAAAATCAGGAGGCGGTGTTGGTCATCAGATATACAAGCATATGTCTTTGGAACAGCATCCATTGCAGCCGGAAACTATAACATTATGGCAGCAGTCATGTTAGGTTTATTGAAGAAAAAAATAGCATAAAAATGAGAAGAAAGAAGGCAGGGAGATACAAGAATTCCTGCCTTCTTTTTGTTGTATGAAAACAATTACACTCATTTGCTGAATAATATGGATTTAAGTTTGAGAAAAGAGACCCAAAGTGGTAAAATGTTCACATGGAGCATCTGAGTCAAATTCTCCTTTGAGAATCTGCCGGGAAGGATACAAACGGATGATATGGGTGGCGGGGGAATTGATATAGACAAGAAAGGAATTGGAGCCATGAAAAAGAAAATAGAAACCTGGAAGATTACCTGGACAGGTATTCTGATTGGAATCGGAATTTTACTGCCTTATGTGACGGCGCATTTGTGGGGCATGAAGGGTACCGTGTTTCTTCCCATGCACTACAGCATTTTTATTACAAGTATTTTTTGCGGACCGGTCTGCGGGATGATCGCAGCCATAGCAACACCGGTGCTTTCTTCGGTGATGACGGGGATGCCTCCGCTTTATCCGATGCTTCCGGTGATGGTGTGTGAGCTTCTGGTGTATGGATGTCTGACCGCGGTGCTGCACCGCAAAGTGAAAAATATCTATGCAACACTGCTTCTGTCCATGGCGGCAGGACGTCTGGTACACAGTGTGGTCTTTGCTCTTTTGATGAAGTTTTCCGGTGCCGCGGTCACCTTTTCTTCCGCCGCATTTTTTGTGGTGGAGGGAATTCCGGGAACCATGGCGCAGCTCGTTCTGTTACCGCCGGTGATCCATCTGCTTGGGAAAATCCGGGGACAATATTATAGTATGGATA
Source organism: uncultured Lachnospiraceae bacterium (assembly GCA_900316805.1). Classification (GTDB taxonomy): domain Bacteria; phylum Bacillota; class Clostridia; order Lachnospirales; family Lachnospiraceae; genus Roseburia. The sequence continues at coordinate 33,311 of ONEJ01000103.1, read as the reverse complement.
ACAGTATTGAGGGAAACAAAATGTGGGGTAGCTGTATTGGAAACACCGGGACGGGAAATGCAGAAGCTATTGAGAAAGCAAAGAAAATGATTCGGGAAGATATATGCTCCTTTGTGGTAATCAAGGATGGAAGAATTGTATACCGGGACAAGGGAAATGGTGTGAAGCCGATTATGAAGCTTTTGGACACCAATCGAGAGTTACTTAAGGATGCTGTGATCGTGGATAAACTGATCGGAAAGGCGGCAGCACTTCTGCTCTGCCTTGGAGAGGTAAGTCAGATTTACGCGATCACAATGAGTGAAGCAGGAAGGGCATATCTGGAGCAGGTGGGAATTATGGCAGAATGTGAAAAATGTATCGGCATGATCAAAAACCGCAAAAAGGATGGCATCTGCCCTCTGGAGCGGGCAGTGGGGGACATTGATGATCCTCAGGTGGCATATGTGAGACTGAAGGAGACAATTGCGCAGCTGATGAAGTCTGCCGGCTAAACGGCATTGCAAAGCGATGTGGAATCGGGTATAATAGGAAACAGCGGGTGCAAAAGCACCAATACGTGAATAAGAAAGAGAAGAAGGAGAACAATATGTACACACTGGAAGATATTCAGGCAGTAGATTCTGAAATTGCAGCAGCCATTACGTCAGAGTATGACAGACAGAACAGCCACATTGAACTGATCGCCTCTGAGAACTGGGTAAGTCCGGCAGTTATGTCTGCCATGGGAAGTATCCTTACCAATAAGTACGCAGAGGGGTATCCGGGAAAGCGTTATTATGGCGGGTGCGAGTGCGTAGACGTAGTTGAGGAGCTTGCAAGAGAACGTGCAAAGGAGTTATTCGGATGTGAGTACGTGAATGTACAGCCACATTCCGGTGCCCAGGCCAATATGGCGGTACAGTTTGCTGTATTACAGCCGGGCGATACGGTTATGGGTATGAACTTAGACCACGGCGGACACTTAACCCATGGTTCACCGGTGAATTTCTCGGGAACCTATTTTAATATTGTTCCTTATGGAGTAAATGACGAGGGATTTATCGATTACGATAAGGTTAGAGAAATCGCTTTGGAGTGCAAGCCGAAGATGATCATCGCAGGTGCTTCTGCCTACGCAAGAACCATTGATTTCAAGAAATTCCGCGAGATCGCAGATGAGGTTTCTGCTGTGCTGATGGTGGATATGGCACATATCGCAGGACTTGTGGCAGCAGGACTTCATCCAAGCCCAATCCCATATGCAGATGTGGTTACCACAACCACTCACAAGACACTGCGTGGACCTCGTGGCGGTATGATTCTTTGCAGCGAAGAGGTCAATAAGAAATATAACTTCAACAAGGCTATTTTCCCGGGAACCCAGGGAGGACCTCTCATGCATGTGATCGCAGCTAAGGCAGTCTGCTTCAAGGAAGCATTACAGCCGGAGTTTAAGGAATATCAGACACAGATCGTGAAGAATGCACAGGCACTTTGCAAGGGACTTCAGAAGCGGGATATCAAGATTGTTTCTGACGGAACAGACAATCATCTGATGTTGGTAGATCTGACACCATATGATCTGACCGGAAAGGCTGTTGAGAAGCTTCTGGACAGCGCCCATATTACGGCGAATAAGAACACGATCCCGAACGATCCCCAGAAGCCATTCGTAACCAGCGGAATTCGTCTGGGAACACCGGCTGCAACCTCCAGAGGCCTGAAGGAAGAGGATTTCGACCAGGTGGCAGAGGCTATTGCACTGATCATCAAGAAGGGTGAGCCGGCAGTGGATGAGGCAAGAGCAATAATTAAGAAACTGACTGACAAATATCCGCTTTAGGGTATGAATTAGTCAACTGGAGGCAGTGATGATAGATTTAAAATTTTTACGTGAGAATCCGGAGGTTGTGAAGGAAAACATCCGGAAGAAATTCCAGGATCAGAAGTTACCGTTAGTTGATGAGGTAATTGAACTGGATGCGAAGTCCCGGGCTGCTCAGGCAGAAGCGGACGAGCTTCGTGCAAACCGCAACAAGCTGTCCAAGCAGATCGGTATGCTGATGGGACAGGGCAAGAAGGAAGAAGCAGAGAAGGTCAAGGCTGAGGTTGCAGCAGACGCAGCGCGCCTGGCGGAGCTGGAGGCCCAGGAGAAGGAACTTTCCGAGAAAGTGACCAAGATCATGATGACCATTCCGAACATCATTGATCCTTCTGTTCCGATTGGAAAAGACGACAGCTGCAATGTGGAGATTGAGAAGTTTGGTGAGCCTGTGGTTCCGGATTTCGAGATTCCATATCACACCGATATTATGGAGCGTTTTGACGGAATTGATCTGGATGCAGCAGGAAGAGTTGCCGGCAACGGATTTTATTACCTGATGGGGGATATCGCAAGACTTCACTCTGCGGTGATCTCTTATGCCAGAGATTTTATGATCGGAAGAGGTTTTATCTACTGTGTTCCGCCATTTATGATCCGTTCCAATGTAGTAACCGGAGTTATGAGCTTTGATGAGATGGATGCCATGATGTACAAGATCGAGGGCGAGGATCTGTACCTGATCGGAACCTCTGAGCATTCCATGATCGGTAAATTTATTGATACCATCAACGATGAGGAGAAGCTGCCATACACTTTGACCAGCTACTCTCCATGCTTCCGGAAGGAAAAGGGAGCTCATGGTATCGAGGAGCGCGGTGTATACCGTATTCATCAGTTTGAGAAGCAGGAAATGATCGTTGTCTGCAAGCCGGAGGAGTCCAAGATGTGGTATGATAAGCTCTGGCAGAACACGGTAGATCTGTTCCGCAGTCTGGATGTTCCGGTACGTACCTTAGAGTGCTGCTCCGGAGATCTGGCAGATCTCAAGGTGAAGTCCTGTGATGTGGAGGCATGGTCTCCCCGCCAGAAGAAGTACTTCGAGGTGGGAAGCTGCTCCAACCTAGGAGATGCTCAGGCAAGACGTCTGAAGATCCGTGTGAAGGGCAAGGACGGCAAAAAGTATTTTGCTCACACATTGAACAATACCGTTGTGGCACCGCCACGTATGCTGATCGCGTTTCTGGAGAACAATCTCAATGCAGACGGCAGCGTGAATATTCCAAAGACGCTTCAGCCATATATGGGTGGAGCAGAGAAGCTGATTCCGAAGCATGATTGACAATAATTTGTCAAAGTGATACGATAGTACCATCTGATAACGAAAATATTTAGGAGGAATTTAACAATGAGTGAATTTAAGAACCTGATCCTGGAAGTTGCTGATGGCATTGCTGTTCTGAAGATTTCCAGACCGGCAGCACTGAACGCATTAAACAGTGAGACACTGGACGAGCTGAATGTATGTCTCAGTGAGATTGAGCAGAATAATGATATCAAGGTTGTGATCTTGACCGGTGGTCCGGACAAGAAGGGTAACGAGTTTAAGTCTTTCGTAGCAGGTGCTGATATTGCCGAGATGGTGAACTTTACCGCACCGGAGGCCCGTGCATTCGGTATCCGCGCATCTGAGCCGTTCTTCAAGCTTCAGAATATGCGCCAGGTTACCATCGCAGCTGTCAATGGATTTGCCCTGGGCGGCGGATGTGAGATTTCCATGAGCTGTGATATCCGTATTGCCAGCGACAATGCAATCTTCGGCCAGCCGGAGTGTGGTCTTGGAATTATTCCTGGATTTGGCGGTACCCAGAAGCTTGCCCGTCTGGTAGGAATGGGACGTGCGAAAGAGATGATCTTTACCTGCGATAACATTGATGCCAACGAAGCATACCGTATCGGCCTTGTGAACAAGGTTGTTCCGAAGGAAGAGCTGATGTCAACTGCTAAGGCTATGGCTGCAAAGATCATTTCCAAGGGAAGCTACGCAGTTTCTGTTGCTAAGGCTGCCATTAACAACGGATATGACATGGATATCAAGAACGCAGTTGAGATGGAAGCAAATCTCTTCGGTGTTGTAAATGATACCAACGATAAGAAGGAAGGAATGGGCGCTTTCCTTGAGAAGAGAGCTGCAAACCTGACTGATTTCTAATTGTAAAAATTACATAGAGATTTATAACGTGTTACTTTACACCTTTTATACAGAAATTACATATTGCTGTATAAAAGGTGTTTTTTTGTATTTTTTTTAGGAAATTTGCACTATAACCTTTTCATGTCGTAAAGGATATGGTATTCTTATATAGGTTCGTACGATAAAGTGGGAACACTGTTACACGGAATCATAGTACAGCGGATGATGAGTAATAGATGCTTATAATCGGCCTGTGATTCCCGACATCAGGATAAGACCGTAAGAAAAGGAATATTTGGAGGACAGAATTATGTGGGCTTACGAAAGTGTTTTTTATCAGATTTATCCCCTGGGATTTTGCGGGGCACCATTTGAAAATGATGGCGTATTAGAGCATCGGATCGAGAAAGTAAATGACTGGATCCCCCAGATCAAGAAGCTGGGAGCAAATGCAATTTATTTTTCACCGCTTTTTGAGTCTGATACCCATGGATATAATACAAGAGACTATTCAAAGATTGACACCAGACTTGGCACAAATGAGGATTTTGCAAAGGTATGCGAGAATCTTCACAAAGAAGGCATCAAGGTGGTTCTGGACGGTGTGTTCAACCACGTGGGAAGAGGCTTCTGGGCTTTTGAGGATGTATTGAAGAACAGAGAGAGCTCCCCTTATGTAAGCTGGTTCTCACGCATTGATTTCGGTGGTAATTCCAACTACAATGACGGCCTGTGGTATGAGGGCTGGGAAGGCAACTATGATTTAGTAAAGCTGAATCTGAAGAATGAGGATGTGATCCAGCATATTTTTAATGCTATCAAAGGCTGGGTAGAGGAGTTCGATATTGATGGTCTGCGTCTGGATGTGGCTTACTGTCTGGATCATGATTTTGTCCGCAGACTTCGCAAATTCTGCGACGAGTTAAAACAGGATTTCTTTCTGGTGGGTGAAACACTGCACGGCGATTATAACCAGCTGATGAATGATGAGATGCTGCATTCCGTAACCAATTACGAGTGCTATAAGGGTCTCTACTCCAGCTTCAATTCCATGAATATGTTTGAGATCAACCATTCTCTTCTACGTCAGTTTGGACCGGAGAACTGGACCCTCTACAGGGGCAAACATCTGCTGGCCTTCGTGGACAACCATGATGTATCCCGTGTGGCTTCCATTCTGACCAATAAGGCCCATCTGCCGCTTATTTATGCGCTGATGATGGGAATGCCGGGCATTCCATGTATCTACTACGGCAGCGAATGGGGCACTGAGGGAAGAAAGGAGGACGGTGATCCAAGTCTTCGCCTGTCCTACGATGAGCCTCAGTGGAATGAACTCTCCGATTGGATCTCCAAGGTGGCAGAGGCAAAGAAGACCTCCAAAGCCCTGCAGTATGGCGGATTCGTATCCGTTGTGCTGACCAATGGCCAGTGCGTATTCTTAAGAGAATGTGAGGGAGAAAAGGTATATGTGACGATCAATGCGTCAGACCAGCCGTATCATGCAGGATTTGATGCAGGATGCGGGGAGGCGGTTGACCTGATCACCGGCGAGAAGGTTGCCTTAAATGGCGGACTGGATCTTCCGGGCTACAGTGCGTATTTCCTTTGTGTAAAATAGAATGCTGGATGATTTTGACCTGAATCAGATTGTAAAGCCGCTTCAGGACTGGTTTATGGGACACGCCAGGGTGCTGCCCTGGCGGGAAAATCCCTCTGCCTACAATGTCTGGGTGTCAGAGATCATGCTGCAGCAGACCAGGGTGGAGGCGGTAAAGCCCTATTTTGCCCGCTTTATGGAAGCACTTCCCGATGTGCAGGCTCTTGCCGCATGTCCGGAGGAGCGTTACCTGAAGTTGTGGGAGGGGCTTGGCTATTACAACCGTGTGCGCAATTTGAATGCGGCAGCGAAGCAGGTGATGGAGAACTACGGTGGAGTCATTCCGGATTCCTATGAGGAGCTGCGAAAGCTTAAGGGAATTGGAAGCTATACGGCCGGAGCCATTGCTTCTATAGCATATAATCAGCCGATTCCGGCAGTTGATGGAAATGTTCTTCGGGTGATTTCCAGAGTAAGTGGAGATGATTCGGATATTATGAAGCAGTCCGTGCGAACGGGCATGGAGAAAAAACTTCTGGAATTAATGGAGGAGCAGGTGCCGCAGGGACTTGTTCCCAGAATCTTTAATCAGGCTCTGATGGAGTTGGGAGCACTTGTGTGCGTGCCCAATGGTGAGCCCTGTTGCAGTGCCTGCCCTTGGCAAGGGTTCTGCAGGGCGCATCTGGAAAATCTGACCGATAAAATCCCGGTGCGCACAAAGGCAAAGAAAAGGCGTATTGAGGAGCGGACGGTTTTTGTGATTCGGGACGGAGACCAGGTGGCACTTCGCAAAAGACCCTCCAGAGGACTTCTTGCAGGAATGTATGAGCTGCCTAACTGTCTGGGGCGGCTTTCGGATGAGGAAGCACTTTCCTACGTGAGAGAACTGGGGATTGAGCCGGTTCGCATTCGGCCTCTGGCGGAAGCAAAGCATGTCTTTTCCCATGTGGAGTGGCAGATGAAGGGATATGGCGTGCTGGTGGAGGATCCCCACGACAACCCTGCCGGGCTGGTGTTTGCCGAAGTTTCTGATGCAAGAGACCGGTATGCCCTGCCCAGTGCTTTTTCCGCATACTGGAATGCTGTGATTCAGAAGGACAACAGAAAAACTCATCCACAATAAAATGATAACAGAAAAACCGGTGCATATCCTGCACCGGTTTTTCTTGAAAAAGATTAGTATGAGAAAGATAAATTTTTAAAAAGGAGGTCCTCGCGCCCCTTCTTAAAAGGTGCGAGGAATATGAAAAAGAAAAAGTACTTTCCTAACTGTGAGTATAGTATAAAATCCAATTGTGAAATTGATATGTGGAGAATATGAGAAAATTGTTAATAAAATATGAACAAATTGTGGGAAGTAAATCTTCATAGAATATTAAGTAAAAAATGTTCGACTGACTCATAAAAATGTGTATAATAGGGTCATACATAAAAAGTTGATGTATAGAGGTCGCATCGGGCATTGGATCAATGTTCGAAGAACGGAGGAGAAAGAATGAAACTGCTGACTTTTACCATACCTTGCTATAATTCGCAGGAATACATGGAGCATTGTATTAAATCCATTCTGCCGGGGGGAGAGGATGTGGAGATTCTGATTGTGGATGATGGCTCTACGGATCGCACGGCGGAAATTGCGGATGAATATGCCAGAAAATATCCCACCATCGTGCGGGCAATCCATCAGGAGAACGGTGGCCACGGGGAGGCTGTCAATGCCGGGATCCGTAACGCCACAGGACTGTATTTTAAGGTGGTGGACAGTGATGACTGGGTAGACGCTGAGGCCTATAAGAAGATTCTGGAAAAGCTGAGAGATCTGGCCGGCGGCAGCGTGACCCTTGACATGCTGTTAGCCAATTATGTCTATGAGAAGGAAGGAACAAACCATAAGCGTGTGATGCGGCAGACTGGTTTTCCGCAGGATCAGGTATTTACATGGAGTGATGTGAGACATTTTTATAAGGGGCATTATATACTGATGCATTCCGTTATCTATCGGACCAAGCTCCTCAGGGAATGTGGGCTGGAGCTGCCTAAGCACACTTTTTACGTGGATAATATCTATGTGTATAAGCCACTTCCCTATGTACGGACCATGTACTATATGAATGAGGATTTTTATCGTTACTATATCGGAAGGGAAGACCAGTCGGTCAATGAGAAAGTCATGATCGGTCGTATTGATCAGCAAATCCGTGTCAATAAGATTATGATCGATGATGTAGAGCTCCACAAAGTGTCAAATCCCAAATGCCGGAAATATATGTTTAACTATCTGGAAATCATAACGGTGGTATCCACTGTGATGCTGCTGCGCTCCGGGACGGAGGAGAATCTGGAGAAAAAGCGTGAACTCTGGAAATATATTAAGGATAAAGACATTACCCTGTTTCATAAGCTTCGGAGAGGAATTATGGGACAGACCATGAATCTTCCGGGCAAGGGAGGCCGGAAGATCTCTGTGGCGGCTTACCGGTTGTCTCAAAAAGTAGTAGGATTTAATTAGGTTGAATTAATACGGCAACTGTCTTGTCAGGTGTCAAGATATGTGTTATACTCCATGTCATGCAGTATCGTTTTCTATGTTATTGTCTGTTTTTTATGTATGCGGATGATGCAGGGGACGCGATGCAAGTAGGGTGATACATTTGAGGTATCACAGGACATGGAGTTTTTTATGAAAACAGATATATTGATCGTGGGCAGTGGCTGTTCCGGGTTATATTGTGCCCTGCAGCTCCCGCAGGACAAAAAAATTACGATCATCACCAAATCCGATGTGACAAGCAGTGATTCCTACCTGGCACAGGGGGGGATCTGTATGTTGAAGGATGAAGAGGACCACGACAGCTATTTCGAGGACACCATGAAGGCCGGTCATTATGAGAATGACCGGGAATCGGTAGAAATCATGATCCGTTCATCCCAGAAGGTGATAGGAGATCTGCTGGGATATGGTGTCGACTTTGCCAGAGAGGAAGATGGCGCCCTGGCCTTTACCAGAGAGGGGGCCCATTCGGACAAGCGGATCCTTTTTCACGAGGATATCACGGGAGAGGAAATCACCAGTAAGCTGCTGGCTGCTGTCCGGAAGCTTTCCAATGTGACGATTCTGGAGAATACCAAGATGTTGGATATCGTGACGGAGGGCAATTGCTGTTATGGGGCGGTGGTCCGCAGAGCAGATGGAAGCCTTGAGAAAATTCAGGCGGATTATACCGTGTGGGCCTGCGGAGGCGTCGGCGGATTGTACCGCCATTCCACGAATTTCCGGCATCTGACGGGAGATGCGCTGGCACTTTCCATTATGCATGGGGTGCGGCTTAAGGATGTGAACTACGTGCAGATTCATCCCACTACCTTTTATTCGGAGCGGGAAGAGGACAGAAGTTTTCTGATCTCGGAGTCTGTCCGGGGAGAGGGCGCGAAGCTGTATGACAAGAATATGAACCGCTTTGTGGATGAGCTGCTGCCCAGAGACCGGCTGACGGAGGAAATCTATAAGCAGATGGAAAAGGATCATACGGAGCACGTATGGGAGGATCTGCGCCCAATTCCGGAGGAGGAGCTTCGGACGCATTTTCCCAATATCGTGGAGCACTGCCGCCAGATGGGGTACGATGTGACGAAGGAATGCATTCCGGTGGTGCCCGCCCAGCACTATTTTATGGGCGGTGTGTGGGTTGACCATGAGAGCCATACTTCCATGGAGCGGCTTTATGCTGTAGGGGAAACTGCCTGCAACGGCGTTCACGGCAAGAACCGCCTGGCCAGCAATTCCCTGTTGGAGAGCCTTGTGTTTGCGGGAAGAGCGGCAAAGCAGATGGAAGAGACCTATACAGAAGCAGAATCGGAAAAAGCAAAGCTTTTCGATGTGGTTTCTCTGGAAGAGTATGAAGACCAGAAGGCGCTGGCAAGCCGCTATCACAGGTGCGTAAGAGAGGCGATTATTGAGGCCGAGAGATTGATGAATGAGAAGGGAGAGAACCTAGGGAGCAGTCGTGGCAGAGCCGTGGTGGCATTTCGACGGAGCTGCTAAAGGCTCATGCATATGATTCTGTGTCATTGTTGCAGCGAAAAACAATGCAGCTGGAAGCGAAGAGTATCCAGCAGTTTATGAATAAAGAATAAGGAGAAAAGTCATGTATGATCAGGTTACTTTGAAATTAAATGTAGATCCCTATATTTTAAGTGCCCTTAAGGAGGATATCACCAGCGAGGATGTTTCCACCAACAGTGTTATGCCCCATCCACAGCCGGGGGAGGTAGACTTAATCTGTAAGGAGGATGGCATTATCTGCGGTCTGCAGGTGTTTGCCCGCGTGTTTACCCTTCTGGATGAGAAGACTATGGTTGCGTTTTATGTAGAAGATGGTGATGCGGTGAAAAAGGGGCAGCTGATGGCGAAGGTTCACGGCGATATCCGGACCCTGCTCTGCGGGGAGAGAACCGCCCTCAACTATCTGCAGCGTATGAGCGGCATTGCCACCTACACCCATGAAGTTGCGTCGCTGCTGCAGGGAAGTAAGATCAAGCTTCTGGATACCAGAAAGACGACACCCAACAACCGTATTTTTGAGAAGTATTCCGTTCGGGTAGGCGGTGGAAATAATCACCGTTATAATCTTTCCGACGGTGTCCTGCTCAAGGATAACCACATCGGTGCTGCCGGCGGCGTTAAGGAAGCAATTTCCGCTGCGAAAGCCTATGCTCCTTTTGTCAGAAAAATTGAGGTAGAGGTGGAGACCCTTGACATGGTGAAGGATGCGGTGGAAGCAGGGGCTGACATCATCATGCTGGACAATATGGACACAGAGACCTTAAAGGAGGCCATTTCCTATATTGACGGACGGGCTGAAATCGAAGTTTCCGGAAATGTCACAAAGGAAAATATTGCAAGACTCATCGATCTGGGGGTAGATTATGTGTCCAGCGGTGCGCTGACTCATTCGGCACCGATCCTTGACATTTCCCTGAAGAATCTTCATCCCGTGGAGGAATAAAGTCTATGAATGGGGAACAGAGACGGCAGAAAATCACGCAGATGTTAAGGAGTGAGAATGCCCCTCTCTCGGGAAGTGCGCTGGCCAAAAGCTTTGCGGTCAGCCGTCAGGTCATCGTCCAGGATATCGCCCTGCTTCGGGCCAACGGGATGGATATCCTTTCCACCAACCGGGGCTATATCCTGAGGGGAGATTCCGGTGTCTGCCGGGTCTTTAAGGTGCGGCACGAGGACGATGAGGTGGAGAAGGAGATGAATCTCATCGTGGACTTGGGGGGCCGGATTGAGGACGTATTCGTCTATCATAAGGTATACGGCGTCATCAAGGCAGACGTGAACATACGCTCCCGCATGGATGTTAAGGACTACGTGGAGCAGATCCGTTCCGGGAAATCAAGCCTTTTGAAAAATGTTACCTCCGGTTACCACTACCATACGATTTATGCTGCCAGTGAGGAGAATCTGGACAAAATTCAGAGGGAGCTGGAAACCTGTGGATTTCTTGCAAAGCTGCAGGATTATGAGCCGGTGGACTTCTGGAGCCGCGAGGATGGGCAGAATGAGAAGTAATTGTCATAAAGGATAAAAACAGATGTGAATATGCCGGAAAACCGGCTTGTTGTACGGACGAAAATCCCGGAACCGGGAAGCAGTCCGTACATTTTTTATACAAGTATGATACAATTACCTGCTATGATTTGTAGTATTCGCGGAACAAAAAGAAAAGTGTGGTCATTATAGTCACGAAAGTCTATGAAAACAGAATTACACATGAAAAGGAGAACAGACAGAGGATGATCAAAATTCTGATCGTAGAGGATGAGGAGGCAATCGCTAATCTGATTCGCATGAATCTTCGGAATGCCGGTTATGAATGTGAGGTGGCGGGAACCGGTAATGAAGGGGCAGACCGGATGGAGGGAGGAAACTTCGACCTTTGTATTCTGGATATCATGCTGCCGGGGATTGACGGCTACGAGTTGTTGGAGTATGCCAACCGGCTGCAGCTGCCTGCTATTTTTCTGACGGCAAAGGACGGGGTGCCGGATAAGGTAAAAGGCCTGCGGCAGGGGGCAGAGGATTATATGACAAAGCCCTTTGATATTCTGGAGCTGTTGGCGAGAGTTGAAAATGTGCTGCGGCGGTACAATAAACTGGAGCAGGAAATGGATGTCTGCGGGCTTCATGTGAATATACCGGCCAGGAGCGTGACACGGGAAGGCAGGGAAATTTCCCTTACCATGAAGGAATTTGACCTGCTTTTACTCTTTCTAAGGAATCCGGATGTGGCTCTGTACCGGGAAATGATCTACGAGCAGGTTTGGGAAAGCAACTATATGGGAGACAGCAGAACAGTGGATCTTCATGTACAGAGGCTTAGAAAAAAGACCGGGCTGGAGCAGGAGATAGAAGCTGTTTATAAGGTAGGATACCGTTTCAGGAGGCAGAGATGAAGTTATTCTGGAAGATGCTGTTTGGTATTTTGGTTATTTTTCTTCTGACATTTCCGCTGTTTGGTACGATTTTGCTGCGGACTTCCTTTCGGACGGCTCTGGAGAGGGAAAAGGAAAATGGGCTTGAGGAACTGCGGATGTTTCAGTATTCCTTTCTGTATTCCCTGGAGGAACTGAGTGATCATTATACAGTGGATGAGGGGATGATCCGCACTTTGGCGGAGTCTGCCGGGAAAAACATACTGGATAACCGCTATGGATTTTGCATTTATCATGATAACGGGGTCAGCATTTATCCGGAAGGCCGGCGGGCGGGGGAACTCTGGGACACGTTGAAACAGAAGGAAAACAGCGATGAGAATTGTCTGTGGGAAATGACGGAGGAGAAAGGTGTCCATGTCCTGAAAGCTGTGGTGAGAATGGAGAGCGGCGGGGAAACCTATGGACTGGAGGTAACCCGGAATATTCAGGATATTTATGATGGGAGAAAAGCTATGTACCATCATTACCGGGAGAGCAGGCGGCTGGAAAAGCTTTCCTATAAAATGATGGAGCTTATCGGTCTCGGAAAAGGGAATATCACATTGCAGCCGGTAAAAATCCGCGATCTGTTGGGACAATTGGAGAAAACCACCGGGAGGCTTTTGCAGGAAAAGAAAATCACCCTGTGCTGTGAGGCTCGGGAGGGCATTGTGGAAGGAGATTTTGATCTGTTACTTTCCCTTTTGGCGAATCTGGTGGACAATGGGAGAAAGGCCTGCCATGAGGGTGGACACATTTCCATAAAGGGTCAATGTCAGGCTCATGGGCAGTATCAGATCACGGTAACCGATGATGGAAACGGGATTCCGGAGGAGGAACTGGGAAAAATCACGGAGGCTTTTTACATGGTGGACAAATCCAGGGCAAGGAGGGAGGGCGGCGCCGGGCTGGGAATGGCAATCTGTGAGCGGATCGTAAAGCTTCATGGTGCGGCTTGGAAGATTGAGAGCACTTTGGGGGAAGGAACCGTGGTAACCCTTTTTTTCAGGTGCTAGTACACCGAATATTTCCAGGATACGTGCAAACGGAGGAAAACAGCCATGAAATCTGTAATAAAATATAGTTTCACCTTGCTTTTTTGTCTTGGGTTTACAGCCTTTGCCCTGCTGGCACCACAGGTTGCAGACCGTTGGTACGACAGGCAGACCATGGAACATCTCTCCTATGAGACAATGGAATTCAAAGCCTGTGAGATCCGGCCATACCAGTCCTTTTCGGATCAGGTAAATGCTCTTTCCAGACAGGTGACGGAGGGAATTGCTCCTTACGCAGTACAGCTGCGGGAGAGGGAGGATGCGTTGTCTGATCAGGAGATGGTGGAAATTGTTAATGAGGAGCTGAAAAAGCTATATCAAAAGAAGATCCTGCCCCGGGAAATCACGGTGAACAAGCTGGAAAACCGGTGTTTTTACCAGCTGTATGCAATGCCGCTGGACAGTGGGGGCACCATCCTGGAGGATATATGTTACTGGACATTGACTGCTGATACCGCGGAGGGCAGTATGGTTCTTTCTCTTGACAGTACCTATCACAAAATTTATGGGTATTGGTTGACAGTTCCATTGAACTTCGGCGATATGGTAAGTGTGGAAAACAAAAACTATGGGAATCAAATGACAGTTCCGCCTGAGGTTCTGGCATCCTCTGTGGAATCATGGATCAATGAGCAGCAGGAGGAAAGCTTCCTTTCCGTGGCAAAAGCCTGGTGCAGCTATTGGGAATTATCAGACGCCGGAATTCATACAGAGGATGGAATTTCTGTATACGAGAAAGAATCTGATAAAAGTAGTTCCTATGAAAGTGCTGTCGCAGATGATCATGCAGCCATAGATGTCAGCCTGGGAATAGTGAAGGATTATGAAGTTGTTTTTACGGATGGCAGTTCCTTTCAGGTGTTGAACCGGCTGGAAAATCCATGGATGTATTACGGCAAAGGGGGAGATTGGGTTATTCGCACAGGAATGGGGATATTTCTGATGGTAATGTAAATGTCGCCGTAATTATTTTCTGTTTTAGAAATATTGTTCGGCTTGTCTTATTTCTCACTGTACTAGTCTGATTCCTTTCCTCATAGAGGGGGGGAGAGGCTTTTTCTGGGCGGTGGAGGCTCGATATCCTCCTCTCCGCCCAGAATAATCATCTCTTAAATCGCTATCTTGCCATCGCACCAACCCATATCAATTGGTAACAAAGGCTTAGCATACTCCCACAAAAAAACCGCTATACTACCTGCGTACATGCTCCTTTTCACAGAGTGGAAAACCTAACATTGCATGTATTTACTTTCCATAGTATAGCGGATTCTATTTTTGTGAATGATGCAAATCAGATACAGTAAGTTGCAGAAGGGGATGCTTTTTCCTGTTATGCTTGTACAGTGAAAAACAATTACTTAGTATTTTGTGTACTAGGGGCAGGAGGAGCAGACCATGATGCGGAGGAAATTACACAGAAACAGAAGAAATGGGAGAAACAGGAGAATCAGGAGAATCAGGAGAAACTGGAAAATCTGTGATACTATTGTCAAAATTATAGTGTTCCTGGGGATTGCAGCGGGGATGTTTACCGCCGTGATACAAAAGTGTGGGGCAAATGTGCCGGCACAGGAATTCCAAAGCGGTATGTGGGAAATAATGTATTCAGATGGGAACGAGACGGACAAGGAAGCTGTTTCTGACGGAGTTTTAACATCATCGAATCCAGAAGAAACAGATCCAATTATTTTGGATGAAAAAGTATGCAGGGATTGCAGACAGATATACGAGAAGGATCCAAAATTATGCGTGCTGGTCAACAAGGAAAAGGAATTGGATGCTGCTTTTGACTCCCATCTGCGGAGCATCTGTGGCGGCAGGCTTATGGCTTCGGACTGGATGTACCAGGATCTGAAGGAAATGCTTCAGGCAGCAGGAGACGCCGGTTATGACTACTGGATCGCCTCTGCCTACCGGAGCAGGGAAAGGCAGCAGGAGCTGGTAGATGAGGATGTGGAGGCACTGATGCGGCAGGGGAAAAGCAGACAGGAGGCGTTGGAGGAGACCCTTCGGGAGACAATGCCGGCGGGGCACAGTGAGCATGAAACCGGGCTTGCACTAGATATTCTCTGCTCCGGTAATACAAATATGGATGAGTCTCAGGCCCTGGAACCGGCAAACCAGTGGCTGGTGAGCCATTGCAGTGAATATGGATTTATCCTGCGATATCCGAAAGACAAGGTTTCGGTGACTGGGATTGCATGGGAGCCCTGGCATTTCCGCTACGTGGGCAGGGATGCTGCAAAGTATATGACAGAGCATGATCTGACGCTGGAGGAATTTTGCATGATGGTTCGGAAAAAAAATGTTAATTACCGCCCATAATCTCGGCTTTTTTGTTTGAGCATGAAAAAAAGTGGGCGTATACAAAATAAATACTTGCCAGCGCCCAAGATCACAGCATTAAAGTTTGAGAATAAGAAAATCGTGGGCGAATACAAAGATATATTGTTTTAGTACCCAAATCATCTCTATAAAAGCCGGCAACATGCAGAATGCCAATATTATAAACAAATTTGTGAACTGTAACACGAAAAGTGCACGGCGAAAAGTGCGTTAGGAATGCAGGATTGACAGTGTTCCTTGGAAAATGATATACTTTTTTTAGATGTGCGATTGCAAACGCAGAATTTCATCATATTATATGAGAAATACAAGAGCGAAAGGAGATTAGCCATGAACGACGAGTTCACGCAGGGCAGCAGTGTGACGGAATCACAGGGAGATTACAGCGCACCGAAGCCGGAAGAAACTTACAGTGCACCACAGACGCAGCCAGAGGAAAACGGGGAGCAGGCAGGACAGCTGAGCGGAAGCTACAGCCAGGCAGGAGCATACCAGCAGCCGAATACAAATCAGAATGTGTATTCCCAGCAGAATCCCTACAGTAATCCGGGAACGGATTCTTACACGAATGCTAATGCGTATACGAATGGAAATGCCAATACGTACACCAATACCAACACGTATACAAATACCAATGGATATACGAACGGGAACACCTATTCCAGCCCCTATCAGCAGAGTAATACCAACCAGAGCCAGAACCTTTATTATGGTCAGGCTTCCCAGGACAAGGGGGAGAGCATTGGCTTTGGCATAGCTTCCCTGGTGCTTGGTATTTTGTCCATTTTTACCTTTATGTGCTGTATCAATTATATTCTTGCAATCCTTGCCATTATTTTTGGTATCGTTCAGTTGGTAAAGAGTAAGAAAAAGGGAATGGCTATTGCTGGAATTATCACCGCTGCAATTTCCGTTATCATTGCCACGGTTTTCTGGGTTGCGGTAGCTTCTGAAGGAGCAGACAGTACCCTGAAAGAATACCGGGAGAACATTTTGGAGCAGGAATATACAGGGGTGTAGAAAGCGAAACTCGTAATCGAAGCCTCAGAATGGAAACTCCGGAGTGGAAACCACAATAAGAAGACAGTAAGAAGCTTCTTGACAGAAAAAATTTTTTTTACTATACTTAGAAAAAACCATGACGAAGACAGTAGCTTCCGCAGGAAAGGCAAAGAGAGCCGGGACAGGTGGGAACCGGTGTGAGTACTACGGCTGTGAAGATCACTTCTGAGTTGCGGTTCGAACGGAGTCTTTCAAGGCGGGAGTTATGGAAGAAGCTTATTAGAAACCGACGTTTTTCCTACGTTACAGGGAACGAAGTATGCGAGATATTTTTAACGAATGCATTCTCAAGTACATGGTAATCAGGTGGTATAACGTGAGCCCGCGTCCTAATTACTGGATGCGGGCTTTTTTAACGTAACTTATAAGGTCAATGAGCAATGAGGACTGCAGGCTGGCCTGCAAGGACTCATTGCGAAATTGACCGCCAAGCGTAAATCGAGAATCTTAGCTGCGCCAGCAGCGAGAAAGCCGCGTAAGCGGCGGGATTCGAGATGTACGCTTGGAGTTACGCGTAACTTATAAGGTCAATGAGCAATGAGGACTGCAGGCTTGGAGTTACACGCAACTTACAAGATCAATGAGCAGTGAGGAGGAAAACATGTACAACAAAGTTGACACCAACATGAACTTCGTTGAGCGTGAGAAAGACATTGAGAAATTCTGGCGCGACAACGATATTTTCAGGAAATCCATGGAGAGCCGCAAGAAAGGCGAAACCTACACCTTTTACGATGGACCGCCAACCGCCAACGGAAAGCCGCATATCGGTCATGTGCTGACCCGTGTCATCAAGGATATGATTCCGAGATACCAGACTATGAAGGGAAAATTTGTGCCCCGTAAGGCCGGCTGGGATACCCATGGTCTGCCGGTAGAGCTGGAAGTGGAGAAGAAGCTGGGCTTAAACGGCAAGGAGCAGATCGAAGAGTACGGCATGGAGCCCTTTATCAAGGAGTGTAAAGAATCCGTCTGGAAGTACAAGGGAATGTGGGAGGATTTCTCCAACACCGTTGGTTTCTGGGCAGATATGGACAATCCATATGTTACCTATGATGATGATTATATTGAGTCTGAGTGGTGGGCGTTAAAGGAAATCTGGGATAAGAAGCTTCTGTACAAGGGCTTTAAGATCGTGCCTTACTGCCCACGCTGCGGAACTCCGCTTTCTTCTCAGGAGGTAGCCCAGGGCTATAAGACTGTAAAGGAGCGCTCTGCCATCGTACGCTTTAAGGTGGTGGGAGAGGATGCTTATTTTCTGGCATGGACCACAACACCATGGACACTGCCAAGTAACGTGGCTCTTTGTGTGAATCCGGATGACACCTATATCAAGGTAAAGGCTGCAGACGGTTACACCTACTATCTGGCAGAGGCACTGGCAGACAAGGTATTAGGTTCTCTGGCAAAGGAAGAGGAAGAAAAGGCTTACGAGGTACTGGAGACTTATACCGGTAAGGATCTGGAGTACAAGGAATATGAGCCGTTATACGACTGCGCCAGGGCTGTTGCCGATAAGCAGCACAAGAAGGGATTTTTCGTTACCTGTGACAGCTATGTTACCATGACTGATGGTACCGGTATCGTTCATATCGCACCGGCTTTCGGTGAGGATGATGCCAATGTGGGCCGCAACTATGACCTGCCTTTCGTACAGTTCGTAGACGGAAAAGGTGAGCTGACGAAGGAAACTCCTTTTGCAGGCCTTTTTGTAAAGAAGGCAGACCCGGAGGTATTGAAGGATCTGGAGGCAAGAGGACAGCTGTTTGATGCGCCGAAGTTTGAGCATGAGTATCCACATTGCTGGAGATGTGATACCCCGCTTATTTACTATGCAAGAGAGTCCTGGTTCATCAAGATGACTGAGGTAAGAGATGAACTGGTGGCTAACAATAAGACCGTCAACTGGATTCCAAAGTCCATTGGTGAGGGAAGATTCGGAAACTGGCTGGAGAATATTCAGGACTGGGGGATTTCCCGTAACCGTTACTGGGGAACACCGTTAAACATCTGGGAGTGTGAGGACTGTGGATGCCAGGAGTCCATCGGAAGCCGTGCAGAACTGGCAGAGCGCTCCGGTGATCCGGAAGCGGCTAAGGTTGAGCTGCACCGCCCATATATTGATGAAGTGACCTTCAAATGTAACAAGTGTGGCGGCACCATGAAGCGCGTACCGGAGGTTATTGACTGCTGGTTCGATTCCGGTGCTATGCCATTTGCGCAGCATCACTATCCTTTTGAAAATCAGGATCTCTTTGAGCAGCAGTTCCCGGCGAAGTTTATCTCCGAGGCGGTAGACCAGACCCGTGGCTGGTTTTACTCCCTGATGGCAGAGTCTACCTTGCTGTTCCACAAGGCACCCTACGAGAATGTTATCGTTTTGGGACATGTGCAGGATGAGAACGGACAGAAGATGTCTAAGTCCAAGGGTAATGCGGTGGATCCTTTTGAGGCACTGGAGACCTACGGCGCAGATGCTATCCGCTGGTATTTCTACACCAACAGTGCACCATGGCTGCCAAACCGCTTCCATGGCAAGGCTGTACAGGAGGGCCAGAGAAAATTCATGGGAACCCTCTGGAATACCTACGCCTTTTTCGTACTGTATGCAAATATCGATGATTTTGATGCAACAAAGTATCAGTTGGAATATGATAAGCTGACGGTTATGGACAAGTGGCTGTTGTCCAAGCTGAATTCTGCTGTTGCAGCAGTGGATGAGAACCTGGGCAATTACCGGATCCCGGAGGCTGCCAGAGCCCTGGAGGAGTTCGTGGATGACATGAGTAACTGGTATGTCCGCCGCTCCCGTGAGCGTTTCTGGGCAAAGGGCATGGAGCAGGATAAGATCAACGCTTACATGACCTTGTATACTGCGCTGGTTACTATCAGCAAGGCTGCAGCACCGATGATTCCGTTCATGACGGAGGATATTTACCGCAACCTGGTATGCTCCATTGATCCTTCTGCACCGGAAAGCATCCATCTGTGCGACTTCCCGGCTGTTGATGAGAGCATGATCGACAAGGATCTGGAGACCGCCATGGACGAGGTCCTTAAGATCGTTGTCATGGGCCGTGCATGCCGTAACAGTGCCAATATCAAGAATCGTCAGCCTATCGGGCAGATGTATGTGAAGGCACCGCAGGCACTGGATGCGTTTTATGTGGACATCATTGCGGACGAGTTAAATGTGAAAAAGGTATCCTTCACCGAGGATGTTTCCTCCTATACGGATTACCAGTTCAAGCCACAGCTGCGCACCGTTGGACCGAAGTACGGAAAGTACTTAAAGCAGATCCAGGCTGCCCTTTCTGAGCTGGATGGCAACAAGGCAATGGCAGAACTGAAGTCCACCGGTTCACTTATGCTTGACAGTGTCAGTGATGAAGTTGTATTATTAGAAGAGGATTTACTGATCACAATGACACAGGCTGAGGGCTTCGTAACCGAGGGGGATAATTACGTAACGGTAGTTATGGATACTAAGCTGACACCTGAACTGATCGAGGAGGGTTTTGTCCGGGAATTGATCAGCAAGATTCAGACCATGCGTAAGAAGGCTGGTTTTGAGGTAATGGATCATATCGCAGTTTCTTATATTGCGGATGAGAAGGTGACAGGAATCTTTACGAAGTATGGTGAGAAGATTCAGGCAGAAGTGCTTGCGGATGGAATTGCCGCAGGAAATCTGGCAGGATATCAGGAAGAGTGGAGCATCAATGGTGAAAAGGTGACTCTGGCCGTACAAAAGAAATAGTATTGGAGAGGGAGCGGGTATTGACCTGGCTCCCCCTTTTTACAACTGAAAAGACAAAGCCGAAGAGGAGGACAGTTTATGAGAGACAAGGTATTCAGCAAGAAGGAATTCATCAAATCCGTAACAGAGAATGTGAAATCCCTGTACCGCAAGACATTAGAGGAGGCAAGCCAGAAGGAGATTTTCCAGGCAGTATCACTTGCTGTCAAGGATGTGGTTATGGACGAATGGATGGCAACCCAGCAGGTCATTGAGAAGGATGATCCAAAGACAGTTTATTATATGTCTATGGAGTTTCTGATGGGTCGTGCCCTGGGAAATAATCTGATCAATCTTGGTGCTTATGGTGAAGTAAAGGAAGCCCTGGAAGAGATTGGTCTGGATCTGAGTATCATAGAGGATCAGGAGCCGGATCCGGCTCTTGGAAATGGTGGTCTTGGACGTCTGGCTGCCTGCTTCATGGATTCTCTTGCATCCCTTGGCTATGCAGCATATGGATGTGGAATTCGTTACCGTTATGGTATGTTTAAGCAGCAGATCATTGACGGATTCCAGGTAGAGGTTCCGGATAACTGGCTGAAGGATGGCTATCCCTTCGAGCTTCGCAGACCGGAGTACTGCTATGAGGTCAAATTTGGCGGACATGTGGAGGCACATGAAAATGAAAACGGAAATGTGAAATTTGAACAGGTGGGATACCAGTCTGTTCTTGCGGTTGCCTATGATATGCCAATCGTGGGATACGGCAACCATGTAGTGGATTCCCTTATCATCTGGGATGCACAGCCCAAGGAAGAGTTCAGTCTTGATTCTTTTGACAGGGGCGATTATCAGCAGGCCGTTGAGCAGGAAAACCTGGCCCGCAATCTGGTAGAGGTGCTTTATCCGAATGATAATCATGTCAAGGGTAAAGAGCTTCGCTTAAAGCAGCAGTATTTCTTCGTATCTGCCAGCATCCAGCGCGCTTTGGAGCGTTTCAAGAAGCATCACACAGATCTTCATGATCTGCCAAAGAAGGTTACTTTCCAGATGAACGATACCCATCCGACTGTTGTAGTTGCAGAGCTGATGCGTATTCTTGTGGATGAAGAGGGACTTTCCTGGGATGATGCATGGGATATCACAACCCACTGTGTGGCTTATACCAACCATACCATTATGGCAGAGGCACTGGAAAAATGGCCGGTTGATATCTTCCAGAGACTGCTTCCCCGTGTATATCAGATTGTTGAGGAGATCAACCGCCGCTTTGTTCTTCAGATCCAGCAGCGTTATCCCGGCAATGACGAAAAGGTGCGCAAGATGGCAATCCTTAGCGATGGCCAGGTAAAAATGGCGCATCTGGCAATCTGTGCAGGTTACTCTGTCAACGGTGTGGCAAGACTGCATACAGATATCTTAAAGAAACAGGAACTTAGAGATTTCTACGAGATGTTCCCGGAGAAATTCAACAATAAGACCAACGGAATCACCCAGAGACGTTTCCTGGCTCACGGAAATCCACTGCTGGCTGACTGGGTAACAAAGCAGGTGGGCAAGGACTGGATCACAAACCTTTCCAAGGTTGAAGGACTTGCTTCTGTGGCAAATGACCCGAAAGCCCAGAAGGAATTTATGGAGATTAAATACCAGAACAAGGTTCGTCTGGCAAAATATATCAAGGAGCACAACGGCATTGATGTAGATCCGAACTCCATTTTCGATGTGCAGGTAAAGCGTCTCCATGAGTACAAGAGACAGCTTATGAACATCCTTCATGTGATGTATCTGTACAACCAGCTGAAGGACAATCCGAATATGGATTTCTACCCGAGAACCTTCATTTTCGGAGCAAAGGCAGCTGCCGGTTACCGTACGGCAAAGCTTACCATTAAGCTGATCAACTCTGTTGCTGATGTTATCAATAACGATCCGTCCATCAACGGAAAAATTAAGGTAGTATTCCTTGAGGATTACCGTGTATCTCTTGCAGAGTGGATTTTTGCAGCGGCAGATGTCAGTGAGCAGATTTCTACCGCCAGCAAGGAGGCTTCCGGAACCGGTAACATGAAGTTTATGTTAAATGGTGCCATCACCATCGGAACCATGGACGGAGCCAATGTAGAGATGTATGAGGAGGTCGGCGCCGACAATATCGTTATTTTCGGTATGAGTGCAGACGAGGTTATTGCTCATGAGCAGCGGAAGGATTACCGTCCGGTGGATATTTACAACAGTGATCCGGACATCCGCAAGGTGATGAACCAGCTGGTAGACGGAACCTACTCCCACAACGACAGAGAGCTGTTCCGTGATCTCTACAACTCACTGCTGAATCCGCAGCAGGGACAGGTGGCTGATCGCTACTTTATCCTGGCTGATTTCCGCGCATATGCGAATGCACAGAATAAGATTGCCGCTTACTACCAGAATAAGAGCGCATGGGCAAAGAGTGCAATCCTCAATGTGACTCATGTAGGCAAGTTCTCTTCTGACCGCACCATTCAGGAGTATGTAGATGATATCTGGCATCTGGACAAACTTGAAGTAAATACGACAGGAATTAACAAATGAATTTGGAGAATCAAACAACGAATTCTTTAAATGCAGCCGGGCAGAGAGGTCTGTCCGGCTGTGTTCTTAAAATGATCGCAGTGATCACCATGCTGGTGGATCATACAGGCGCTACCATTGTGGAACGCCTGTTGGCGCAGATGCCCTCCTGGGGACCGATAACTATGCAGAACCAGGAGGCGTGGACACAGTTATATATGCTGCTGCGGGGCATTGGCCGCATGGCCTTTCCCATCTATTGTTTTCTATTGGTGGAAGGCTTTTACCATACGAGAAATAAGGCGAGGTATGCACTTCGTCTTTTTGTGTTTGCGTTGATTTCCGAAGTGCCCTTTGATATGGCTTTTCAGGTGAGTTTCTTTGACATCAGCTATAACAATGTATTTTTTACCCTGCTGATCGGACTTTTGACCATCTGGGCCTATGATGAGATCCGCAAACGGGCGGAAATTCGAAGAACTTCCGTTTTTTCAATGTCCAATGTATTCTGGTCACTGGTGTTGGCAGCAGTACCTCTTCTGGGGTGCGGGCTGGCTTATTTTCTGCGGACAGATTATGATGCCGCCGGTGTTATTGCTATTTTTATCATGTATCTGTTCTATGAACGGCGGCAGCTGGGCTTTGGACTAATGGTGTTGTCCCTTGGACTTCTGGCAGGGGGGCTGGAGTTTCTGGCCTTTTTCATGCTGATTCCCATGAAACATTATAATGGCACCAGAGGGCGGCAGATGAAGTATTTCTTTTACTGGTTTTATCCGGTGCACCTGCTGGTGTTGTCCCTGATCTGCATGGCGATTGGGCTGGGGTGAGTAATATGGGCAATATTTCACATCTGGATAATGAAAAAATAGTTGTGTTCTCTAGCAGGTATTATCATAGTGCAAAAAGTCGAGTCAGTACGGACGAAAACAGCAAAAATGGAAAACAGTCCGTACATGAAATTATCCAGAAGGTATTCAGATCGAACATTATCTTTCCATTTCTATAAAATTCGAGTATAATAACGCTATATTGTTGATGGAGAATTCATGCTTAAAGAACAATAGAATTCAGCACATAGGATGAATTTAAGAAAGGAAGATTACCATGGCATTCGTACACCTGCATACCCACACGGAATATTCACTTCTGGACGGTTCCAACAAAATTAAAGAATATGTCGCCCGGGTGAAGGAACTGGGGATGAATAGTGCTGCCATCACGGATCATGGCAATATGTACGGTGTCATTGAATTTTATAAGACGGCGAAGGCAGCCGGGATCAATCCTGTCATCGGCTGTGAGGTGTATGTGGCTCCGGCGTCCCGGTTTGACCGGGAGGCGGGGCACGGGGAGGACCGCTATTTCCACCTGATTCTTCTGGCAGAAAATAACAAGGGTTATGCCAACCTGATGAAGATTGTTTCCATCGGATTTACGGAAGGCTATTATTACAGACCCCGTGTGGATTTTGAAACTTTGGAGAAATACCACGAGGGTCTGTTCTGTCTGTCTGCCTGTCTGGCGGGAGAAATCCCACGCCATATCGTCCGGGGGTTTTATGAGGAAGCCAAGGGCATAGCTGAGAAATATGCGGCCTGCTTTGGAAAAGATCACTTTTTCCTGGAACTGCAGGATCATGGGATTGCCGATCAGAGACTGGTGAACCAGCAGCTGGTTCGTATGAGCAGGGAGCTTGGCATCGGTCTGGTGTGCACCAATGATGTGCATTATACCTACGAGGAGGATGTGGAATCCCACGATGTGCTTTTATGCATCCAGACCGGAAAGAAAATCACCGATGAGGACCGGATGCGCTACGAGGGCGGGCAGTTCTTTGTAAAAAACGAAGAACAGATGAATGCCTTGTTTCCCTACGCGCCGGAGGCTTTGGAAAATACCCAGAAAATCGCGGACCGCTGTCAGGTGACCATCGAGTTTGGCAATTACAAGATTCCAAAATACGAGGTGCCGGCTGGCTTTGACAGTGCTTGGACATTTTTGAACAGCCTCTGTGAGGAGGGATTTGAAAAGAAATACCGGCAGAACCCGGATTATACGAAGGAGCAGTGTGCGCAGATTCACGAGGACATGAATTACGAGCTGGGCATCATCCGAAAGATGGGGTTTGTGGAATATATCCTGATCGTGTGGGACTATATCAACTGGTGCAGGACCCATGACTGCTGGGTGGGACCAGGCCGTGGTTCTGCCGCAGGAAGCAAGGTCTGCTATTGTACCGGCATCACCAATATCGATCCGGTAAAATACAATCTGCTCTTTGAGCGTTTCTTAAATCCGGAGCGAGTGTCCATGCCGGATATCGACGTGGATTTTGAGTATGCGGAGCGTTACCGCGCCATTGAATATGTCACGGAAAAGTATGGCAAGGATTCCGTGACCCAGATTGTGACCTTTGGAACCATGGCAGCCCGGGGAGTGATCAAGGCTGTGGGAAAGGCTTTGGATTTCCCCTATGCCCAGATGGACCGGGTGGCGAAGATGGTGCCTATGGAATTAAACATGACCATTGACCGGGCACTGCAGGTAAATCCGGAATTTCGAAGTCTCTATGAAGGAGACCGGCAGATGCATGACCTGATCGACATGGCAAAACGTTTAGAGGGGCTTCCCAACCACACCTCCGTCCATGCGGCAGGGGTGGTGATTTATCCCGGAGTGGCCAGCGATTACGTGCCTTTGGGACGGGCCAGCGATGGCTCCCCCACGGCAGAATACAATATGGTGCAGCTGGAGGAGTTAGGACTTCTTAAGATGGATTTCTTAGGGCTTCGTACCCTGACGGTTCTTAAGGATGCCGTGCGGAATATTAAGGCATCTACGGGGAGAGCTATTGATATCGACCACATTGACGTGAATGATAAGAAGATGCTGGATTTCATTGGAAGCGGTAAGACGGAAGGGGTGTTCCAGCTGGAGTCTGCGGGAATGCAGAACTTCATGAGGGAATTGAAACCGGAGAATTTCGAGGATATCATCGCCGGAATTTCCCTGTATCGTCCGGGACCAATGGACTTTATCCCCAATTATATCAAGGGAAAAAATAATCCCCAGACAGTCACCTACGTGACGCCGGAGCTTCGATCGATTTTGGAGCCCACCTACGGCTGTATTGTCTACCAGGAGCAGGTGATGCAGATCGTGCAGAAGCTGGCAGGCTATACCATGGGGCAGGCAGATAATATCCGTCGTGCCATGAGTAAGAAAAAGCAGCATGTCATCGACGCAGAGAGGCAGAGCTTTGTATACGGAGATGAGACCAGGGGCATCAAAGGCTGCGTGGCAAACGGCATCGACGAGCAGGCAGCCAACAGTATTTACGATTCCATGGTGGATTTTGCGAAGTACGCCTTTAACAAATCCCATGCGGCGGCTTATGCGGTGATCAGTGCCCAGACTGCATGGCTCAAGTGTTACTATCCGGTGGAATTTATGGCTGCCCTTATGACTTCCGTCATCGATAACTCTGTAAAGGCGGCGGAGTATCTTCTCCATTGCAGGGAGCTGGGAATTAAGGTGCTGCCGCCGGACATTAATGTAGGTCAGGGAGAATTTACGGCGGAGGGCAGCAATATCCGCTACGGCCTTTATGCCATCAAATCTCTGGGCAGGCCGGTGATCGACAAGATCATCGCGGAGCGGGAGGCGAATGGTTCCTACCGCACGCTGCAGGATTTTATCGAGCGGAATGCCAGGCAGGATATGAGCAAGCGGGCCATTGAGAATCTTATCAAGGCCGGTGCCTGCGACAGCCTGGATGGAAACCGCCACCAGATGACGTTAGTCTACGCCGCCATTGCGGATGATGTGACAAAACAGAAGAAATCCGGCATGGAAGGACAGATGAGCCTCTTTGACCTGGTTTCCGATGAGGAAAAGAAGCATTACGAAATTCAGTATCCGAAGGTGGAGGAATTTTCCAAGGAGGAGCTTCTGGGCTATGAGAAGGAGGTCCTGGGAATCTACCTCAGCGGACATCCGCTGGAAGCGTATGTGGATAAGATGAAAAAGAGTGCAACAGCCCACGCGGTGGATTTCATGCGGGACGAGGAGACCGGTGCGGTTAGGGCAGCCGACAATGCCCATGTGGTTGTGGGCGGCATGCTCAGTGCCAAAACCATCAAATATACAAGAAATGACAAGGTGATGGCTTTCATTACCCTGGAGGATCTGACGGGTTCCGTGGAAATTATTATTTTTCCAAGGGATTACGAGACATACGGAAAATATCTCACGGAGGATGCCAAGCTGTTTGTGGCAGGACGGGCTACGGTGGAAGACGAACAGGACGGCAAGATCATCTGCGAGCGGATCGTTCCCTTTGATGAAACGAAAAAGGAACTGTGGCTGCAGTTTTCCAGCAAGGAGACGTATGCCGAAAAAGAGCAGGAGCTTATGAGCCTGCTTAGGGATTCGGATGGAGAGGATGCCGTTTATATCTATGTTTCTAATCCCAGAGCAGTCAAAAAACTTGGGGAAAATTGGAATGTCCGGGCAGATCAGGGGCTTGTCACAAGGCTTAAGGACTTCCTTGGAGAAAAAAATGTAGCCCTCAAAGAAAAAAGCATTGAAAATTCTGTGAAAAAAGTATAAAATATAACAGGTTAATGTGAATATAATTTATGAATAATATACGGAGGAATTTAGCAATGGCAAAAGAGATAAATACAATCGGCGTACTGACCAGCGGTGGAGATGCTCCCGGAATGAATGCGGCAATTCGTGCCGTTGTCCGTCAGGCCCTTTCCAAGGGAAAGAGAGTGGTCGGAATCAAGAGAGGATATGCAGGTCTTTTGAACGAGGAAATCGTTGAGATGGATGCAAAGAGCGTATCCGATACTATCTCTCGCGGCGGTACGATTTTACAGACAGCCCGTTGTATGGAGTTTGTGACACCGGAAGGACAGCAGAAGGGTGCAGAAATCTGTAAGAAGTTCGGCATTGATGCAATTGTAGTCATCGGCGGCGATGGTTCCTTCAAGGGTGCGCAGAAGCTTGCTGCGTTAGGAATCAATACTATCGGTATTCCGGGTACCATCGATCTGGATATTGCATGTACCGATTATACCATTGGTTTTGATACCGCGGTAAACACAGCTATGGAGGCAATTGACAAGGTACGTGATACCTCCACCTCCCATGAGAGATGTTCCATCATCGAGGTTATGGGACGCGGCGCCGGTCATATTGCACTGTGGTGCGGTCTTGCAAATGGTGCGGAGGAAGTTCTTCTGCCGGAGAAATATGATTATGATGAGCAGCGTCTGATCGATCAGGTAGTGGAGGCCCGTAAGAACGGCAAGCAGCACTATATTATCATCAACGCAGAGGGAATCGGACATTCCCAGAGCATGGCAAAGAGAATTGAGGATGTCACCGGCATTGAGACCCGTGCAACGATTCTCGGACATATGCAGCGAGGCGGAAGCCCAACCTGTAAGGATCGTGTATACGCAACAACGATGGGGGCGATGGCAGTTGATCTTCTCTGTGAAGGCAAGAGCAATCGCGTAGTTGCTCACAGTGGCGGCGCATTTGTTGATTTCGATATTGATGAAGCACTTGCTATGAAGAAGGGCGTAGACGAGTATATGTATCAGATTTCCAAGTCTTTGGTATAAGAAGGAAAGAGAACAGCAGACAGGGCGGCCGAGGAATCGGCCGTCTCTTTTTTTGGGGAGATTGTATGATTACGAGTACCGCAAACCAGCAGATGAAGAATCTGGTGGCATTGATGAAAAAGGCAAAGGAACGGAAAAAACAGAAGACCTTTGTGGTGGAAGGCATTAAAATGTTCGAGGAGGCACCCAAAGAGCAGGTGCTTTACGTCTATGCCTCCTCCGGTTTTCTGGAGATGGAGGAGCACCGAAGACTGTTGGAGGGATACCCCTATGAGGAGGTTTCGGATTCTGTATTTAAAAGTGTTTCCGACACCCAGACGCCCCAGGGGATTCTTGCGTTGATCCGTATGCCGGAATACTCCTATGAGCAGCTTCTGGATGGAAGGCGTACCCATCTGCTGATTCTGGATGGAGTGCAGGATCCGGGAAATCTGGGCACCATGCTTCGAACCGGTGAGGGAGCCGGCATCACCGGCGTGATCATGAGCCGGACAACGGTAGATCTCTTCAACCCGAAAACCATTCGCTCCACCATGGGCAGTATCTATAGGGTTCCCTTTCTGGTGGCGGAGGATCTGGGGGAAATGCTCAAGAGGCTGAAGGCTGACGGGGTAAATCTTTATGCAGCGCATTTAAGGGGAACGGCAGCCTATGACGCCTTCGATTATACAAAGTCCTGTGGCTTTCTCATTGGAAATGAGGGGAATGGCCTTACTGATGAGATTGCAGGAATGGCAGATACCTATATCCGTATTCCCATGCAGGGGCAGGTGGAATCATTAAATGCAGCAGTTTCTGGGGCACTGCTCATGTATGAGTGCAGCCGCCAAAGGAGGAAATGATATGACGATCTGGTTTAAGATCTGGTCTGACACACATCTGCTTCGGACAGAGACCATTGAGGATGAAAGTGAGGATACCAGAACCCACAAAATTTTCCGGGCGCTGGAGGAGGCCTGCGAAAAGTTTGATCTGGGGAAACCCATCTGGCTGGATGCCAATGTGGAGGAGTTCAAACGTCACGCCAGGACAAGATTTACGAAGGATAATTTTGTGGAGGAGATTGATTTCGACTATATGGAAATGCAGGTACTCCATGAGGATTAGTAGCCATTAAGATTTTCTAAAAAATAGGGGATTTTCCCCCTTTTCCGGGGGAAGTATGGTAGAATAGGAATATAGTAAGGAGGGGGTAGCATGAGCACATCACAGATGCTGAATGAGGACATTGACAGCTGGGAGACGGTCATGTTCTTGTACAACTCGGCGTTAAAGGAGGTCGGCACGAAGCTTGACATTCTCAATGACGAGTTTGTTCACATACATAAATACAATCCCATTGAGTACATTAAGAAGAGGATCAAGACACCGGAAAGCATTGTCAAGAAGCTGAAAAGAGATGGATATGAAAGTTCCATTGAGAATATGGTAAATTATATTAATGACATCGCGGGAATCCGTATTGTCTGTTCCTTTACCTCGGATATCTACCGTCTGGCGGAGATGATCGGCAAACAGAATGATCTGACGGTTATTTCCATCAAGGATTACATCAAACATCCGAAGGCCAGCGGATACAAGAGCTTTCACATGCATGTGACGGTTCCGATTTTTCTTTCGGACCGGGTGGTGGACACGAAGGTGGAGATCCAGATCCGCACCATTGCTATGGATTTCTGGGCCAGTCTTGAACATAAGATCTACTACAAATTCGAAGGAAACGCACCTGAGTATATCAGCCGGGATCTTCGTGCCTGCGCGGAAATTGTGTCGGATCTGGACGATAAGATGCTGCAGCTGAATGAGGCAGTTCTGGAGGCAAAATCCAAGCAGGGGGAGACGATGGAGAAGAAAGAGGCTTCGTGAGAATTCGATAAAAAAGCCGTTGCAGAGGTGGTTCTGCAGCGGCTTTTTTTGTCGGGGCAAATATCAGGACTTCTTGCTTTCCGGAATCTTCTGCTTTGGTGTCCGCCGGTGGAAAAGTGCCTCCGGTATGGCGAATCCAAAGATAATGCCAAAGACAATGGCCAAAGCAATCTCCAGTGTTTCTAGTCCTTTGGAGGCAAAACGCGCCCGGTCTCCGGAAATCAGATAGTACACCGTGTAATAGACTCCGGCTCCCGGCACCAGGGTGAAGATCCCGGATAGCAGATAGATGGTAGCCGGATTTCTCCGAAGCACCGCAAGAGTTCTTGAAAACACAGCCAGAATGAAGGTGGCGGCAAGGCAGGCGGCCACGGTATTTCCGGATCTCTCATCAACAATGTAATAGAAAATCCAGCTGATGGCACCGCTGAGACCGCAGAAGATCAGCTCCCGCTTAGGTGTGGCAAATAGTATGGCAACTGCAACTGTGGCCGTCATGGCCACAAGAAACTGAATCAAATAATTCAAAATAAAAATCCTCCCAGATAACGAAACAACAGAATCGGAAGCGATACACCTACCGCGATACAAAGTGCCGTGAACAAAGCATCGATCAGGTGGATACTGCCGGAAAGGTAGTCCTCATTGTAGAAATCACGGATGGAGGTGGTAAATACAATTCCCGGTACAATGGGCATAATACTTCCCACCACCAGTTTGTCATGGTGAAGAGGCAGCCCGGTCATCACCGACAGGATACACAGCAGCGAGATCACTACACTGGTGTATACCGTTGTCAGGAAACGGGGCACTTTGTACTTTTTACAGGTCAGCACAAAGAGCTGCTCCAGAAGTCCGATGCAAAAGGAAAAAAGTCCGTCCGGAGGGCTACCACCAAAGAGAAAGGAGAAGGCAGCACAGACCACGCCACAGGCCAGTATGGTGGTTCCGGGGGAAAAGGGTGGAAGGCACCGGCATTCCTGCAGGCGGAGATTTGCTTCCGGAAGACTGCATTTGTGGCTGCAGATGTCACGGACCAGCTGGTTTAAGGCTACTACCCGGTTGAGCTGGGTGGATGCCATGGGAACGTGGCGCACCATGCTGCAGGCATCTTCCCGGTTCTCGTTGGCGCTGGCGAAAATGCCGTTGGAAAGTACATAGACATCAAAATCCTCTAAGCCATAGGCTTCTAATATATGAATAACAGAATCCTCGACCCGGTAGATTTCGGCACCGCTTCGGAGCATGGTGTCTGCAATTTCCACTGCAAGGGTCAGGATTTCCTTCGTGTGAGCCATGAAAGTGTTCTCCTTTATTTTCATACATTCGTAACTATTCAGTACCCTCACAGCTACGAAGCAAAAATGCATTTACAATCGCTTCGCGATGGCTTTTTTGCTATTACATCATGTTCATACGCACAAAACAGCAAGTGTTTTGTGCTACTCCTGAATACATATATTCAATGTATGCCCAATTATGGACAAAGTCAACCGGAAATTTCTCTACACAGAGCTTATTGGGGCACGGGAAATACAAACGCGCTTCGCTTGAACGTGTATTTCCCTTGCCCGCTTCAGTGTACAGAGGCATTAACTCGCACACGGCTTAGCATAAATCGAGTGTCTGCTGCAGGCGGACTCTAGGCCGGAAGTGTCCAGCTGGCGAATGAATATAAAACTTCAAAAGACCACATAATACACAGGAAAAACGCATGCAGGAGGTTGTGATGAAAGAAAAATGTGAAATCGTATATGTGAAGGCTGAGCGCAACAGCATCTGCCGTGAGCCACAGGTAAAAATACAGGATGTGATGTCCGTGCAGTGTTCGGATCCGGCCATTTGTGCCGGAATCAAAAATAAAACTTTTTATAGCTTTGAGAAAAAAGAAACCTCCAAGAAGAAACGGATTGAGGTTTTTTCCATTTTGAAGATCATTGAGTTGATTCAGAATGACTATCCTCAGGTGGAGGTGGTCAGTTACGGGGAACAGGATTTTGTGGTGGAGTATATGGAAGAGCCTCTGGCACCGAAATGGCTGGAGTATCTGAAGGTTGGGGCGGTATGCCTTTTGATTTTTCTGGGGTCGGCTTTTACCATCATGGCCTTTAATAACGATGTGTCCGTGGGGGAGGTTTTTGACCGGTTTTATGGGCAGATCATGGGGGTGGAAAAGCCCAACGTGACAGAGATCGAGGTATGCTACTGCCTGGGACTGGCGGTGGGAATTCTGGTTTTCTTTAACCATATTGGAAAGAAAAAGATCACTTCGGATCCGACGCCGATTCAGGTAGAGATGCGTAAATACGAGAAGGATGTGGACACCACCTTTATCGAGAATGCTGGAAGAAAGGGGCATGAGCACGATGTTTCTTAAACATATTCTGATGGGGGCTGTTACCTTTGCCTGCGGGGTGGCGGTTTCTGCGGGAACCTTCGCATTTCTTCTGGTCATTGGGGTGATCCCCCGCATGATTAAAAAAAGCAATCTGGCAGATCGTATTTTGGCCATTGAAAACATGATTATTCTGGGAGTGCTGACCGGTGCTGTTTTTTCAGTCATTGACTGGGAAAGGCAGTTTCCCATTGTGTGGGTGGGACATTTGCTGCTGGCGTTATATGGGATTTCGGCAGGGATTTTTGTAGGCTGTATCTCCGTTGCCCTTGCGGAAATTCTGAATACGTTTCCGATTCTCTTCCGAAGGCTCTATATCAAGCGGGGGCTGTCCCTTGTGATGACGGCTATGGCAATCGGTAAAACGGCAGGGGCACTTTATTACTTTTTCTTTGGCTATGGGCTTCCGAAATACTGGTGATGGATGTTTGAACAGTGGTAAAGCCCTCGTTGTTTTTCATTGTATTTTCGATTATAATATATAGAAAACTAAAACTTCCCACATGGATTTCCCAGCGGCCCCCGCCTGCCACCCGGATTCTCCGGGGATGGATAGCGGAACATTTCGCACAAAT